>JACQHB010000008.1 GCA_016199215.1 Candidatus Doudnabacteria bacterium
CTTGCCTGCCAAAAACTTATCCAGCCGTTCTTTTTTATCAGCAGTAAATTTAAGCATTATCGACTATCGATTAAATCCTTAATAACCTGAAAAGCTCTCTCAATCATCAGATCTTCAAAAATTAAAGTTAGTTCATTTGAAACCGAAATCACTTCAATAAAATTGATATTTTCCCAAGCCAAAGCTTTAAGCACAGGGTAATAAACTCCTGGCAAATGAGCTGTCGGTTCAGCGAACCTGATAACAATAGCTGAAAGGTTGTCTATTTTTTGATTTACATCTTTGCTTGGTATCAATTTCCCGACTTCTCGCGCAATATTGTTGCTGACAATTAAAGTCGTCTCAAATAACCCTTGGGACAAATTAAAAAATTTATCCTGCTTTTGCCTGGAATTGATCAATCTATGAACTTGCTTTTGAAGATCGAAAGATCGATTGGAATTATTGAATAGAAATTCAATTAAATTTGATTGAATCGTAAAACTACTAATTTTAGGAAATTTTCTGTTTATAGCAGTCTTATTCAATCTCAGACTCAATCGATGCAGGGCCATGACTATTGCGCCTATAGATGCCTTCTTTAAATTTACCTTCTCGATCCGGGGCTTGAGTCCTTTGGCCAAAGCCGACATGTTAACAATGCCACGAATTAGACCTTCTTCGATTAGAGGCTCTTTTTTTATCTCTTCTTCAATTAATTGGCTGATTGTTCTCATTTGTTATAAATATAACATTTTGTTATTTTTTTGTAAAAACCATCATGAAAATAGACTCTACAACAGTCCTCCCCTAACCTGCAAATACAAGGAGGAAATTTATGATTCAACCCATCTACTGTCTGCTTGAGGGACTCGAACAAACTTTGAGGATCAGGTCACGCGATGGCAAGACGTTCTTGATTGTCGGTGTTTATTGGAGAACAAAAAGCAGCGGGTATTACAAGGTCGATGAAGGAGGAAACACCATGTCAGACATCAGCGAACAGGAGGCCGAACACCAGCTGATAAATGCTGCAGAGCTTGCAATTTGCCGCAGCCGGTTTCCACTCAAAGAGCAAGGGGAAACCGTCCAACTTGATCAGCTCAAGAATCGCGCCCTTCTGCATTGTCTTGGACGCCTAGGATGGTAGTTCGCCAGTCATCCGAGCACCAGAGGGTAAGTTCTCGGACTTACCCTCGATTTTTTAAAAGATCCGGCCGTCGTTTTTTTGTCCTCGTAAGCGCTTCGGTCTTCCTCCACTCCGATACTTTCCCGTGGTTGCCGGAAAGTAAAATTTTGGGCACTTTTTTGCCCCTAAAATTTTCGGGCCGGGTATATTGCGGATATTCTAAAAGACCTGCCTGTCCGGTAGGCAGGTTCTCTGAGAAGCTCTCATTGACGGTTGATTCAAACTTCCCCACCACACCCGGTACCAATCTGGCGACCGTATCTAAAACTGCCATAGCCGGAATTTCTCCACCTGTTAACACAAAATCACCCAAGGAAATTTCCTCGTCAACCAAGTCGCGAATGCGCTCATCGAAGCCTTCGTAGCGCCCGCAAATCAGTATTAAGGTTTTGTATTGGATTAATCTTTGGGCTATTTTTTGATTGAATGGTTTCCCTTGTGGGGTCAACAAAATAATTTTTGAATTTTGATTTTTGAATTTTGATTTTATGGTTTTCAGTGCCTTTGCCATAATATCTACTCTGAAAACCATTCCAACTCCCCCTCCATATGGCCGATCATCCACGCTGTTGTGCGCGCCTTCCCCCCAATCGCGCAAATTTTTAAGTTCGATCTTTATTAATTTTTTTGCAAGCGCGCGCTTAATCAAGCTTATGTTGAAATAAGATTGAAAGGCTTCTGGAAACAAAGTAAGTATAATAAATCTCATATAGATATTAGATACTAGATATTAGATATTAGTCAAACCTATCCAATATCGAATATCCAACTATCAAAAAATCCCGCTGTCGCGGGATTTTTTTATAGTTTAAACTCGTCGATGTCAGAGGCTAATTCTTTTTCCGAAGTAGCTTCTCGGTTCTTGCGGAACCCTTCCGGCTCGTAAATCTTCAAATTCACGCGGGATTTGCGCTTGGCTCCGACCACTCGAAGCAAAGTTCGGATGGACTTGGCGGTTTGTCCCTGCCGGCCGATCACCTGACCCATGTCTTCTTGGTGAAGGTGAAGGGTAATCAGCACTCCCATCTCATCAACCGTGCGCTCTGTTTTGACATCTTCTGGATGGTCAACCAAAGCTCTCACGACATATTCAACAAACTCTTGGTCTTGTTCTTGTGCCATGTTGGTAAATTAAAATTCTGTAAAGAACTGACTTGAGGCGGTCGACCTTGGTATACTGCCTGCGCATCAGAATTAAAGACATTATAACAAAACAAGCGCTTTTGTCAAAGCGCTTGAGCCGCGTCTTCTTATTAAGAAGCTGTCGGGGTTGGGGAGGGTTCGGTTTTCGCTTCCGCGGAAGCCGCGGGAGCGGGAGAGGCTTGGGCTGGCTCATCCTTTTTCTTTGGTTTCCAAGCCTTAACTTTCTTGCTTGTAATAAATTGCTTGTCCACGAAAAGATTGTGGACTGTGGGAGAGAGTTGAATGTTTTTGGCAAGCCAGAACTTCAGCCGGTCTTGGTCTTTGATCCCGAAATCTTTGCTCCTGGGATTGTAATGGCCCAGGACTTCCAGGAATTTCTTGGAAGCGGACCGATGCGCTTCTGCCAAAACAATCCGGAAGGTCGGACGATTTTTAGTGCCTGTTCGTTGTAATCGAATGGTTAGCATGACTTGAAAAGTATAACAAAAAACTGATTCCGGGTCAACCCCGTCTTCCGGCAGGCAGGCGGCTTCTAAAGTGCCTTCTGATCCACCAAATGATTACGATGACGATGACAATAACAATGACCGCGTCAAATTTCCTGAAGTAGCTTTCAAGTAAAGTCCAATTTTGTCCCAATTTCACTCCTAACCAGGCCAAAAAAAACGACCAAATCAGAGAGCCGGCAAAAGTGTAGAAAACAAACGGCAAAAATTTGACCTTGCCAATCCCTGCAGGAATCGAAATAAAAGTCCGGACAACCGGCAGAACGCGGCCAATAAACGAGGAGAGACTACCGAATTTTTTGAAAAACTTTTCAGTCAGCTCTAAATCGTGTTGGCTGATCAAGACAAATCTTCCGTATTTAATGATCAAAGGCCGTCCTCCATAATAGCCTAAAGCATAAGTAATCACAGAACCAACTACAGACCCGACTGCCCCAGCCAAACCCAAACCCCACAGATTGAATCTTCCGCTTTCAATCAAAAAACCGCTGAATGGCATAATAATTTCCGAAGGCAAAGGAATGGCGGCTGATTCAACAGCCATGAGCAAGGCAACGCCAACGTAGCCAAGTTGATCGATGGTTGAGGTTATGAAGTTAGTGACGGCGAGAATAAGATCAGTGAACATGTTAGAAATTCAAAATCCAAAATTCAGAGCACAAATATATTTTAAATTTAAATATTTAATTATTAAACCTTATTTGGATTTTGTGCTTTGAGCTTTGTGTTTTATTCGGCTATTTCTTCTGCCTTTTCAAGTTTAACTGATAATATCTTGGAAATGCCATCTTCGCCCATTGTCACCCCATACAATGTATGGCCCTGGCGCATGGTTTCCCGGTTGTGGGTGATGGTAATAAACTGAGTTTGGTTGACGAGGGTGCCTAAAATTTTGGCAAACCGGATTGAATTGGCTTCATCAAGCGCGGCATCCACCTCGTCCAAAACCACGAACGGCGAAGGGTAAGACGCGAGCATACTGCAAAGCAGGGCAATCGCGGTTAGCGCCCGCTCTCCTCCTGAAAGAGCGGCGATGGTTGCTAATTTTTTTCCGGGCGGTGTTGCCCGAATCTCAATTCCGATAATTTCCTTGGAGCTTTTACTGGCTTCTTGGCTGCTTGTTTCTTCTTCCAGGATTTCCTGCTCCGCTTCAGTCCGCACCACCTCTTCCCGCAGCAAACTCATTGTTGCCCGGCCTCCATTGAACAAGATTCGAAAAAATTCTGAAAATTTACCTGAAATTTTATCAAAAGCTTGGTCAAACTGTTTTTTGATAATCTCATCCAGGTCGGAAATTATCGCTGTCAGATCCGCAACGCCCTTTTCCAAGTCCGATGCCTGGGAAGTTAAGTATTCAAAGCGCTCGGCTGTTTCCCGATATTCATTGAGTGTTGTCTCATCGATGCCGCCGGCTAATTCGAGCTGGTGTTTTAACTTTTCAATCTTGCTGGTAAGCTCCGGGTCTGTCTGAAGTTTCTTGCAATTTGCAAGCTCTGCCGCTTTTTGGCCCAAAGCTTCGGAAGCCTCCTTCATCAGGCCGTCTTTGAGGGTGCTGAACCTGGTTTCCTGAATTAAAATCTGGTTCTGCTCCTCTTTCAGTTTGGCTAAAGCCACGGTCTTTTCCCGGAACTTTTTTTCTTCCTCGGCCAAAAACGATCGCTTGTTCCGGTCTTCCAATTTCACTTTTGCCAAAGAGGCCCGCAGGTCCTCTACCTGCCTGTTTAATTGAGTCAGATTATTATTTAACTCCTGCTCTCGTTTAAAAAGTTCATTTTTAAATTCTTCCGGATTGCTCTTAAGGAGGCTTTTGATTTGGTTAAGCTTGGCATTAGCCGACTCAAGCTGTTCGGAATAAGCCTGCTTCAGTACCTTGCCCTCAACCATCCTAAGCTCTAACCGATGCAGCTGCTCCCTGGCTTCGGCTGGAGCCGGGAATGAATTAGTCCTGCTGACAAAATTTGAAACCAATTGCCGGAGCCTGTTTTTGACAAGATCAAGATTATCGACTTGCAGACTATCCAAAATCTGATTGAACTCGGACGCAAACTTTTCAAAATCCGGCCGTGATCGGCTGTTTGCCTGCTCACGTAAACTGTTTAGAGACTCCTCGTCTTTTTTGTACTCCACAGTCAATTTCTTAAGCTTGGCGGATAAGACGTCAACTTGCCGTTCCAAATCCAATTTTTCCGCGTTCAGGCTTTTCTGGTCGATGTTTCCCGGAACCAAATCCGCCTTGATCTTGCCTCTGATTTCCGCCAGGTCTTCCTGCAGTTTATATTTTCTTGCTTCCAGTCCGTCAATTTGATTGGATAATTCATAAAGGTAAGCGCCAGACTCCCTGCTTTGCCGCTCTTCAATCTCCAAATTTTTCTGGAACTGCTCGATTGCTTGCGTGATTTCCGCCACTTCCCGCTTTTTAATGGACAAGCCCTTTCCGATTGAGAGCAGTTCGTTTTCCAATTCAAAAAGTTTACTGCCAAAAAATTCAAGATTAAGGCTTGCCAATTCAGAGGCAACGGCTTCCCGCTCCTCCATGCGCTTGGCCTGACGCTTCAAGGATCTAAGCCTGGGCTCAATTTCGGAAATCAAAGCCGAGACCTGACTTAAATTTTCCCTGGTCTGCTCAAGCCGCCGCAGGGTCTTGTCCCTCTTCATATAATAAGGCTTGACTCCCGCGGCCTCCTCGACCAGTCCTTTAATTTCAGCAGGGCCGGCCAAAATCAATTGATCGATAGTTCCCTGGCCAATGACAGCGTAATTAGAGGCGCCAAACCCCGACTTTAGCAGAGCTTCAACAATATCGAAAAGGCGGCTTTTCTGGTTGTTCACCAAATATTCAGACTCCCCGTCGCGGAACAATCGGCGCCGGATTTCCACTTCCGAATATTCAAACGGCAATTTCCGGTCTTTGTTGTCGAAAGTCAACGCCACCTCGGCCATAGAAAGCCTGGTTTTCTTGTCAGAGCCCGCGAAAATCACGTCTTCCGATTTCTTCCCGCGCAAAAGCTTAAGCGACTGCTCCCCGGTAACCCACCTGATCGCGTCCGCGATATTTGATTTGCCGGAACCATTGGGTCCGACAATTGCAGTCAAACCCGGCTCGAAATCCAGGATGGTTTTGTGGGCAAAAGATTTGAATCCGTGCAGTTCTAGCCTTTTAAGATACATAGGAAATTCAAAATGCAAAAGTCAAAATACAAAATGACAAATCAAAATTAAAAATTATTCTCTTTGCATTTTTAATTACACCTTGATTTTTGATCTTTGATTTTTGATTTCTCATAGGTTAAAAGTCTGAAATTTCAAGGCCATTTTTCGCGGCCGCCACTTCGGCCTCTTGTTTGGAAGGCCCCACGCCCTTGGCAATCTGTTTCTGGTTGATAAACACCCCAACCTCAAAATTTTTGTTATGGTCTGGCCCCCATTCGCCCAAGACTATGTAGTGCGGGGTCACGCCCAATTTTTCCTGAGCCAATTCCTGAAACTTGCTCTTCGGATCCAGGACCTCTCCTTCTTCAACAATCGATTGGAGCTTCCCAATAATATTTGCCGTGATAAAGGTTTTTGAGGTTTCAAATCCGGAATCCAGGTAAATTGCGCCGATTAAGGCTTCCAGGGCGTTTGCCAAAATCACCTGCCTGGCTCGCCCGATATCTTTTGATTCCCCTTTTGAAAGCAGGATGTGCTCCTCCAGCCCCAGACTGTTTGCGACATCAGAAAGCATTTTGTAATTAACCAAGGCGGAGCGGAAATTAGTCAGCTCGCCTTCCGGGTTTGGATAATTGCGGTAAAGATATTCCGTGGTGATCAATTCCAAAACCGCGTCTCCCAAAAACTCTAATCGTTCGTTGTGCGGCAGAGGCCATTTGCGGTTTTCATTCAGGTATGACCGGTGGGTCAACGCGCTTTTGAGCAAATCTTTGTCTTTGAATTTTATATTGATTTTGTTTTCTAGCTTTTCTAAATCCATTGTTTTCTTCTTTCAGATATTGGATACTGGATATTAGATATTAGCGATCATCACTCACCAATAGCCAATATCAAATATCTAATATCAATAATTATTCTGGTGGGCGGTAGAGGATTCGAACCTCTGACCCTTTCTACGTCAAAGAAATGCTCTACCACTGAGCTAACCGCCCCTTTAAGATGCTACTTCTGGCAAAATGGCTGCTTGCTCCTCTTCTAATTTTAGCGGTTTCACTAACTCTTGAAAAGCCAAAACCCAGCAAATTTGAGTAAAAACCAAGGGCAGGGATGCCAGAAGCAAAAAAAACAAGGCCACGAAAGCCATCCCTATACTACCATAAAACTGGAAAAAAACAACCGCGGCGATGGCGGGAAAAAGCGCGCTTATTAAAAATAAAATGATACTGAGGATAATCAGAATTGGCCAATGTTTGGCCCACAAAGTAAGGGCTGACGAAAAACTGTCAGGGGCTTTCATATCATGCAAGACCACAAACAACAGGCTTAATTCCAGGAGCGAGGAAACAAAAACAAAGACCGGAACAAATGCCACGACAGACCAAATATAAACCAGCCATAAAAAAATTGCCGCAAAAAAAGCAAGCAGTGTTATTCGGCCAACAAAGAAACTTCCAGCCTTAAACGATTTGGCAAAATCCGTTTCCCGCTTATCGATCAGCGCGGCAATCGCAGCAACCAAGCCTGGCTTGGCCCAAGGATAAACAACAACAGAAAACAACAACAGGCCGTAGGGCCACAAAAACCGGTTGGTCTGGGTAAGTCCTAAGGCCTGCCTGAAAATTTTTGAAAAAGGAAACGGCATCCAGTAGTAGAAAATTGATTAATGATTTATCCAGCGCTTTGCAGAATACATCACAGCTTGCTGCAAAAAAATGGTTATTTTTATTATTAGCCGGGTAATAATCTAATTTGTAAACAAATATCAATTTTCACTACTATGCGGAAGCTTGGGATAGTCCTTTGCCTGCCAGAATCTGGGATTCTTTGTTGATTAACTTGTGTTTTGGCAAAATGTCCAAAACCATGGACTCAAACTCATCCCTCTCAATAGTTTCCACCTCTATCAAACGGTGAGCGATTTTGTCCAGATATTTGCGATATTTTTTAAGCACCTCAACGGAAGTTTTATAAGCCCGGTCTATGAATCCCGAAACTTCTTCGTCGATCTTGGCCGCGACTTTTTCAGAATAATTCTTCTGTTCAGCAATTTCCCTCCCCAAAAAAATCATTTCATGAGTTTCGCCAAAGGTCATTGGACCCAAATTTTCCGACATACCGTAAGCGGTCACCAGTTTGCGCGCCAAATTGGTCGCGATTTTAAGATCATTGGACGCCCCGGTGGTCAGTTCGTTGAAGATCATTTTCTCCGTGGCATACCCGCCGAGAGAAACAGCCAGCTCCGCCAAAAATTCGGACTTCGAATGAAGATTCCGATCTTCGGTCGGAAGCTTCATGGTATAACCAGCGGCTCTGCCGCGGGAAACAATCGAGACTTTATGCACCGGGTCAGCATGCGGCATAACCGAAGCCACCAGCGCGTGCCCTGCTTCATGCCAAGCCGCGATTTCTTTTTCCTGTTTGGAAAGCAGGTGGCTTTTCCGCTCAGGACCAAGCATAACTTTCTCAATGGCGGCAATCAGGTCAAGCTGGCCGATTTTGTGCTGGTTTTTGCGCGCGGCAAGAATCGCTCCCTCGTTCATCAAATTGGAAATGTCAGCGCCAGAAAAACCCGGAGTTCGTTCCGCGATGCTGCGAAGATTTACTTCACCTGCCAGGGGCTTGCCTTTGGCATGAACCTTTAAAATAGCTTCGCGGTCAGCAATATCAGGCAAATCAAGAATCACCTGGCGGTCAAACCTGCCAGGGCGAAGCAGAGCCGGATCCAGGACATCAGGCCTGTTGGTGGCAGCGATCACAATCACATTGGTCTCGGATTCAAATCCATCCATTTCAACTAAAATCTGGTTTAATGTCTGCTCGCGCTCATCATGCGATCCGCCCAAACCAGCGCCGCGCTGGCGGCCGACCGCGTCGATTTCATCAATAAAGACAATGCAAGGCGCGTTTCTTTTTGCCCGCTTAAACAAATCCCGGACGCGGGACGCGCCAACGCCGACAAACATTTCCACAAATTCAGACCCGGAGATATGGAAAAACGGAACATTAGCTTCCCCGGCAATGGCCCGGGCAACCAAAGTCTTGCCCACTCCAGGAGGGCCCAGGAGCAATACGCCTCTTGGAATACGCGCGCCCAAAGAGAAAAACTTTTGCGGGAAGCGCAAAAATTCGACAATCTCCTTCAATTCTTCTTTTGCCTCTTTCACTCCGGCCACGTCAGAAAAAGTAATCCGTTTTCTGCGGTCTGACTGTTCAAGAAGCTTCGCGCCTGATTGGCCAAACGACATTGCCCGATTGTTTGAACCGGCAACCTGGCGCATAAGAAACCATATAAATCCGGCAATCAAAATAAATGGGATCAAAAATGGAAGGATGGTTGAAATAATAAACGAAGAAGATCCTCCGCCCTTGACATCAATCTGGATCTCTTGAATTTTGGTTGAATCAACTCCGTAATTTTTCAAAGTTTCGGAAAAAGCGACTTCTTCTTCCTTGCTGGAAAATTGTTTGCCGCCGTCTTTAAGATATGCGGTTAATGAATCGCCGGAAATCTCAATCTTGCTGATCTGACCGGCGTTGGCTTCGTCCGCGATTTGGGAAATCGGAACCGTGGGGATATCTTTATCTGATGTATTAAAAAAACTGAAAGCAGCCGCTACCAAAATAAAGATGGCGAAAATAATGAGTATATTCTTGAAAAGTTTATTCATAGACTTACAAATTTTAAATGATTTTGCCCTTTCTGTCAATTGGTGGCCAGGGAGGGATTCGAACCCTCAATCCTTTCGGAACGTGATCCTAAGTCACGCGCGTATGCCAGTTCCGCCACCTGGCCCCCGGAACTGTATTATAAACTAAGTCTTGACAAAAAGGCAAAAATCTGCTATCATTGACGGTCACAATTGTCTATAATTTCAATCCCTTAAACCTAAGTCTTTAACCTTACTTTAAAGATTAGAAACTTGGGCTTAACCGGCAACCGCCGGAAGAGACTAAGGACGTTAGGAAGCTCCTGGCGTCTGATCTTTGAAAACTCAAATTTACAAGAAGAACAAAGTGTTCTCTTTTTGCCGCACGAGGAGGTGCTGCATGGCGGAAGGTGTTATCAAGTCGCTTCTCGAAAGGTTCGGATTCATCAAGCCCAGAGATGGGACTGATGACGTTCACTTCCGCCGTGATCAAGCGCCCCGCGATTGCCGCGAGGGAGATCACGTGGAGTACGACCCGGAAGACGGTCCGAAAGGGCCGCGAGTCCGGGGCAACATTCGGATCATCCAGCGCTCCCAGCGCCAAGGTGGTCAACAACAACAAGGGCAACAAGGCCAGCACGACCAGCGGAACCTGCACGTGCAGTGGGTGCCGGGAGAACCGGAACTGCGGGAATACGACGGCGCACAGCCGACGGATCCCAAAGCGGTTCTCCTGCGAGTTCCTATGACAGTAATTCTCCGCGAGGGGAACCGCTTCAAGCAGGGAGCCAAAATCCGGCTCAAGGTCTGGGCTAGCGATGTTACCCAGCCCCTGCCGGAACCAGAAACCACTGACAAAGGTGAAGCCTACTTCGTGGCGTTCCTTTCGGAAACCGCCACGGACGCCGACTTCGCCGCCTTCGTGCACATAGCAAACCAGCTGGTCGCCACGTCGTCGTTCCATTGGCGGCTTGACGAACACCAGGTCAAACCGAGGGTCAAGATCGCCCGCCACATCAAAGTCAAGGCGGTTGGCACTGACGGCGACTGGACCTTGGTCCGCATCTACACCGCCACCTCAAAGGAGGCGGATGCGGATGGGATTAAGTCCGGGGTCATCGTCGGTTCAGTTCGCGAAGTCGAGGTCGAAGGCGTTGGTACCAAGGGAAGTCAAGTCAAGATCGAAACCGAGACCAATGGGTACGTGACCAAGAAAGTGCGCTTCACCAAGCCTCACAAGGGCGAGGTGGCGTTTGCGCTTGAGCACGACCTGGCGACCGAGGATTCATTAGAGATCGAGACCAAGGAAGCCGAAGTCAAGACCGTTCGCCACATCCGCGCCCGGAATATCGGGACGGATAGCACTTGGACATCAGTGCGCGTCATTCTGCAAGTCGCGGACAAGCCCGAAGCTGAAAAGCTGGAGGCCGATATCCGCGCCGAATCAGACGACGCCATTGAGATCGAAAGTGTCAGCGGGGGCGGGAACTCGATCAAAGTCAAGATCGACGGCGGCGAGAAGATCATCCGGGTCAAGCGCGCTTCAGTCGGTAAGGCTGAGGTTACGTTTCGCCTGGACAGCAATACCGCGGTCGAAAGCGATCCGATCAAAATCGAGACTAAGGCGGCCGAGACCAAACAGGTGCGTTACATCCGCGCCCAAAAAATCGGGACGGATAGCACCTGGACCACGATTCGCATACTCACGCTCACGTCAAATAAGCCTAATAGCGAAATGCTGGAAGGCGATGTGCTGGCGGAATGTGGGTCCGAAATCGAGGTGGAAGGTGCGGCGACCAAGGGTCACTCGGTGGGAGTCAAAATCGACAACGGGTCCAAACTGGTCCGGATCAAGCTTGCGAAAGCCGGCAAGGCGGACGTAATCTTCCGGTCCAAAGAGGACATCCGAGTCGAGAGCGAGCCCGTTGAGATCGAGACCAAAGCGGCCAAGACCTGCAAGAGGATCAAGGCTGAATTGGTTCTCGGACGCCCCGGGTCCCGCAACACGCTCAAGGTCGAAACCTTTGCCGAAGTCGGCGACAACGCTGACAAAATTTCGGCCGGGGTCGAGATCGAGAGCGCTGACGAAATCGTAGTCGAAGTCGACGGCACGGAGCATCGTGGCAAGCTGGTTCGTTTCAGCACCGACACCACCGGTACGAAAGTGGTGAAGATTGTCTTCGTGGCTCCGGTTCATTCCGGCCACGTCAATCTGTTCTCCTCGCTGAATCGGTCAGTCGCTGCTACGAACGTTTTCGTCCGTCATCCGGCAACCGAATCGCGGCCCTAAAGCCGCACAACGAGGAGAACAACATGCCATTCTGGCAATCAGTCGTGGCGGCACTAGAGTGGATCCATAAAGTGATCGGCCCTCTGGCAGACATGGCGGACCTGCACCGCCTGTTTGAAAACGCGGGGAACGCTATCAAAAAGCTCCCCCTTGACATGCAGGCCAAGGTCCGCAAGGGCGACGCGTTCCGGGAGTTCCGGGACGCGATGTCCGAGCTGGAACTCCACGAGAGGGAGGCAGTCCGCGAGCTTCTTGCGCGACTGCGGACCGACCAGGCCAAGCAAGAGCACTTCATCCTCAAGGCCGCGGCGCAAGGAGGCCTGGACAATCCGGAAGGAAGCAAAAAGTTCCTGAAGGATCTGGCCACCATGTCCACGGACGAGGCGCTCCTGTACCTTGAGGACGTCGATGCTACGCAGCCGTCGGTCACGCTGACCGCGGCCAAAAACAGCGTCACCAAAACCGCTGAGGTGCTAGGCGACGCGGCAAAGGCAGTCGGTAGTGCGATTAAGAAGGGCGAAGCGGCCGTCTCGGCCGACATCGACAACAGCGGATTGAGCAAGATACTGGACAATTCGATTGCCGACCTCGAGAAGAAACTCGGCATCAAGCCGTAACCAGGAGAAGACAATGGCATACATTGCGATATTGTTCGCGTCGTCGCTCGTTCTCCTGATTGGCGGCATTCGTCGCTACGTACTTCGGGCTCTCTACTGGAGCTTGCTCCGCGTGCTCCTACTGTATCAGCAGATCACTGGCAGGGCACCAGCTCCATGGATTACTCGAGTCGTTACCTGGATACGCAACGCAGCAAGTGCAGCCACCGGCCCGATCGTGAGTTTTCTGCGATGGCTGGGGGTGACCCTAGCTGCGGTAGTGATCATCAACATCGTAGCCATCGGCTATGGCAACGGCTGGGTCCTTTGGGTTGAAGCAGTGGTTTTGGGAACCATCTGCTACATCTTCTTCTCCATCTCCCGGTTGTGGGACGGCAAGGCATTCGCCATACCGACTCTCGTGTTTTACGGTATGGCGGTGCTTGGCCTTCTGTTCCCCGACTGGGTGCGGGTCAACCCGCGGCTCTTTGTCATCGGAACGCTCTTGATTCCGATGATTAAAGTGGCTACGGTGTTGATCAACCAACGCTGGATCAAGGCAGTGGCAGTCACGAGTCTCGTGATCATTGCGGTAGTCGCCGGAGCCTACGTTGCCTACCAGCAGGTGGGCTACGTCCAGCTGAAGGCAGGGCGCACAGCGTTTGTCAACAACACGATCAAGGCCCAGGCTAACGCCGAATGGGAAGTCCATCCAGAGGCCGAGCGCAAGCTTAGCCAGACGGTTCGCAGCGCGCAACAGACGCTGCTTGCCGAGATGGACAAGGACAACCCCGACCCGAACGTCGCGGCCAAACAGTTTATCAAGCTCAATGGGCAGAAGCGAGTAATGGGGGTGATGCACAGCATCAGCCCTGCTCCGGAAGCTCCAAGGGCTAGAAGGTCGATCGGGCTCAACGAGGAGGCCAAACCGGCGATCATTGCCGGCCTGATTTTCGCCGCACTGGCCGCCGCGTTAATCTTCAAATCGCGAAAAACCGCAAGCTAGCGAGGAGGACTTCATGAACACTGTCGTAAAGGCTATCGTGATCTCTTCGCTGGCGCTTGCGGGATTCCTGGTCTTTGTGTGGTATGGGATTCCAGCGATGCTGCCGGCAGCCGAAGCCTCAATCCGTACCATCAACCGCGCCGCAGACGACCACGAGAGAATCAAGGCGTCTGGTGCCGAACAAAAACTTGCGGAGTACGTAGGCGGCGATGATCAAACATTCGGTGATCGGCTCAAGCAGGTTGGATCAGAGGCAGGTGCCCGACGTCTGATTCGCCATGCGGCATTGGGTCGCGGCTATGCGCTGCTTCCACGGCTTGCCCCCAAGCCAATCCTCACCGAGGCAAACAAATGGGTGAGTTTCAACATCCCGGTCGGGGAACCGATCGACGTCGCTGTCTGGGGAAAATTCTGCCACGGCTATGAGGATTGCCGTGATCCGGACGGCAAGCCGTCCCTCCCCCTGCCAGGACGTTATGAGGGGATGAAGACTGTCCTTGAGTGGGAAGCACAGGCAACTCCAGTTCCGGAACGGTACGACCCAACTCTCATACCAGCCAACTTCCGGGAACTGGTTGGAGTTGAGTCTAAGCCGATCCCCGGACAATACGGCGAAGCGCTGGGCCGGCTGTGTGACGCTGTATTCTGCGGGCCCGGATTCCCCATCAGGTTCCAAGCCCAGATTCTGCCCCCAAGCGACGGCCGCAAAACTTTCCTGGAATTCTCCAGGAACGGGTTCGTAGCCTATATGTTCGGAGGCTACGACCCGACAGTGGACACGGCCGACGGGAAATTTATGTTCAGGGTGATCTTCCCCAACGGGACGATCATCGAACCATCATCATCAAATTAGTAGAGGAGGAACAAGGGTCCAGGATTAACGTATGCGGTCTTGGACAGACGACAAGGGTGCTTGCACACACGCAGCGCCCTTTTGTCTTGCCCAAAGCCTTGACCCTGCAATACAACATCGATGCTTTTGCTTTTGAAATGGTTTTTATTAATTAACTTTTATTAAATAACCTGCGTTTAAAAATTACAGAAAATTATTTCTTTTCGCAAAAGCAACCAAAAACCATTTATCGATGTTGATATACAGGGTTGACAAATTGCCTAATTTTTGCTATACTTAGCTGTTTCTTAACTACCTTTTCGAGTGTAGCGAGAAATCTCGGTGTTAACACAGAGATCTCTCACTTCGTTCGAGATGGAATCCAAACCAGATCGCAACAACGCCAAGGAGGCATAAGTCATGAAGCGAAACACTATCGTTTTCGCAACGCTCGCGTTCCTCACGATCGCCGTCGTCGTGTCCGCTCAAGGTGTCTTCAGCACCGAGGTCGGACCGCTGACCTACGATCAGCCTACCAAGGTCGGCAAGATCATCGATGATCTGTCGCAGCAGTTTGGATTCGGCGTGCGCGTCGAGGGCGTGCCTCCGGTGGATCGGACCTACACGGGAACGATCCCGAAAATGTCGCTGGCGAAAGCCATCGACATCCTCATGGAGACCGTCAATTCCACGGCGAGTATGTCCAACAACCTGCTGGTCATCTACGCCCCCGGCCTCAAGCCGCCAGTGGAAGAGTTGGCTCAACAGCCAGCGAGATCCGCAATCACTGCGGATTCAGATGATGCCCGGGTGGAAGAAATCAAGCGCCGATACAGTCAGACCGCCGGGCAAGATCTGCCTGTGGACCTACAGAACCAGATGTCGACCGAGCTGTACCGCGCCGAACAGGCTCGGCTGCAGACTGCGGTTGCAGTGACTCCGCAGCAGGCAAGGGTCGGGCAAGACCTCCCTGTTGATGTCCAAAATGTGCTTGGTCGAGCCTACTACACAGGCATGTCCGGTGGCTTCTACGATCCCTACGGCTACTACTTCTTGGCGTTTGACCGCTGCGTGGCAAACCCCCGCCACCGCGACTGCCGTATGGGGAAACTCAAACTCAACGGCGAGGGAGCTCACTTCCTCAGTGAGTTCCTGCGCGTATCCTTCGGGGGCGACGGCCTGCTGTCAAAGGTAGACATCTACGTCCAACCGATCTTCCCTGACGGAACCGAGGGCCCCGTCGACAACCTGGGACCGGCCAGCAAGCGCAACAACATATTCAATAAGGCCCTTCGCCTCCCCGTCGGACGGTATCGTGTAAGGTTCGTGCTCGTCGAACGCAATCTCCTGCTCTATGATGATACCACCCAGGTCTGGTCAGAGTGGGACACGAAAGGTGAACCAACCATTCTGCAAGTGGATAGCAACCACTTCAAGAACGCCCCTTTCCTCGTCGCCGTGGAAAGGGATCTGCAGAGCAAGAAGGCGGCAAAGGTGCTGAGGTAATATCGAGCATCAGGCAGCGCTTCATGATGGTAAATACAACTCCGACGCGAGGTCGGAGTACAAAACGAAAAGCCACGCTTTGGACTCATCATCCAAGCGCGGCTCTTTGTTTTATTGAGTTAAACGTTTTGGACCCAACCCTGTCGACCAAGCGCGTTCATTATTACGATTATAATCACGTATGACAGGATAATGATAATAAGACCGACAATTGCGTTTATTATTGCCTTTTTCCCGGCTTCAGCGGCTTCCTGATTTCCAGCGGAAGTAATATAGCGGAATCCGCCGTAGATTAAATACGCCACTGCCAAGATCCCTACAATAGCTAAAGCTATATTTATTATTTTGGTTACCCAACCAGTGGCTGTATCTTGATTACTGCCTGGTAGTCCGGTTGGTTGATTTGGGTAATTTAACCCGGGTGTTGCCGCAAACGCGGTCAGAGCAAAAGCAAGCACAACAATACAACCAATGAAAATTTGCAATTTTTTCATTTTTTACAAATCCTTTCTTATACTCCCTGTCCAGTCAAAGCGTTGGAGATTACTCTTACAATCACGAATGAAAGAATGATCACCACTATACCTATAATTGAGTTGAGGATGATCTTCTTTGCCTTTTCCGCTGTTTCTTCATTGCCCGCGGAAGTGATATAGCGGAACCCGCCGATGATCAGGAACAGCACAGCGATCAATCCGGCTATAGCCAAAGCAATGTTGATAATCTTAAGGATGAACCCGGAAGCGGTAGAATCTTGCGTGGTGTTACCGGGAAGACCGGTTCCGCCGGAATTCGGCGGTTGGAATTGCGCCCCTGCAACTAAAGGCAGGGCGACAACAAGCATAATTACCGCCAAAGTAACAATGTGCCCTTTTTTTGCTAATTTATTCATATTTTTTACTCCTTACTTTTTGTTTCCCTTTTTGCAAGGAACGTCTGACGTTCCCAAGGGTCGACCTTTTAAACGCTGCCCTTTAAGGCATTAATTATGACAACTATTACGATATAGGAAAGAATAACTATAATCAATCCCATTATAGCATGCGTCATTGTTCTTTTTCCAGATTCAGCTTGTTCTTGATCGCCCTGCGAGGTCAAATACTTAACTGCGCCATAAATCAAGAGGGCTAAGGATAATGTTGAAACAATGCCGACACCCATCTCTATCAAAAAATGCAAAAGTCCTGAAAAGTTATTCCTAGCATCGCCCAAATCAACAAAATAACTTGGAGCGGGATTGCAGACAGTTGGGTCGCTTTCGCTGTAGTTGCAGTCTACGGCGAAAGCTGTCTGTAAGAAGAAAGCCCCGAATAAAAGAAGCACAAGAAAACAAAGTTTATTCATATTTTTTTATTTTGGTTGTCCTACGAAAGTTGCAGTCGCCCGCACAAGAACAAACGCCAAAGCTATTACCAGCAGGCCCACTATCGCCCACTGCAAAGTCTCCTTTGCGCTAGTGGCTTGTTCTTGATCTCCCCTGGCAGTTACGTACTTAAAACCTCCGAACACAATCATTCCCATCGCTATCAAGCTGGCAACTTCCAAAAATCCGGTTAACATTCCAAGCAACAAATCCAAGAAAGAATTATATCTTACAGGATTCCAGACAAACTGTCCCCAGCCATAATTATCGGTTGCTGAAGGCCCTTCCCTTCGAACTCCTATATAATTAGCGGTTGCAGCGATCAAAACAAAAACTAATAGTGATAATGCAAACCCTAAAATCGACCATTTCAATGATTCTCGCGCCTTAGTCAGATCTTCAGCATGGCCTTGAGAAATGACCATCCTGAAGCCGCTGAACACCACCATTATTATCGCTGTTAAACCAAAAAAAGTAGAAAAAACCACTATTAACCGTTCTACAAAAGTAGGCAGGCTATTACCGGAAATATTCTGTAACGGGTTGCAGAGTTGGTTGCTGTTGGGATCAGCCGGGCAAATCTCCGCAGCAGAAACATAAAAGATTGGAAGGAGCAGCAAAAATATTAAAATCAGATACTTCAATTGCGTCATCTGGGTAAAAGATCAAACGCATCAAATAAAGCGCCTGTACGGGGCATCCCGCTGCCGCTGACAAGAGAAACAATCAGGTTTAAAAGCAGAAAAGCAGTCATTACCAGAAAAAAACCGATGATGGCGTTGGAGAGAGTGGACTTGGCTTCGTTTATTTTTTCTGAATTTCCCCCCGCAGTAACCATCCCCCATGCCGACCACAGAAGAAAAAGAGTAGCTACCAACCAAGCCCAACTCAACAAAAAGTTGATTATTCGGGCAACCGTATTTATAAGGATGGGGAGAGTGCAGGGATCCTGGCTCTGTCCTCCACAAGGTACAATCGCCGCGCGAGTAAAATCAGCGTAGAACAACATTAAAATTACAGCTGTTACAATTTTGTTTTTTGCTTTCATTCTAATCTTTTGTCCTAAGTACTATAACATAATAAGCCCTAACATTCCACTATTTTTGCAGGATTAAATTAACTTGCGCCACGGCGTTCCGCACCGCCTCCTCCGGACGGAACGAGCGCAGAACCACGTCATCAATCATTTTTAAGAAAATGCCTTCATACAGCGAAGCGTCTTTTTTGTAAACCGACTTGGCGGTTAAGGCTGACTCGGCAAAAACCCCTAAATTTTCATCGCTAATCTGCTCGGAAATAATATCGCGGCGGGCCGAGGGCAAACTGTGCTTGCTGTAATATTTCTTCTGGCTTTCTTTGCCAGACAAAAACGCCAAAAAATTCCACGCCTCGTCCGCGTTCGGCGAAAGTTTGTAAACCGCCTCGCCCCAGTAGTTGGCAAAGTTGACTTTATCCCCCAGTTCGGTGGTCTGCGGAACCGGGGCGATTGCGAAATTCAGGTTGGGAGAGCGATTCTCAATCGTCGGCTTCATGTAATAATACGACAGCATCATGGCAAGCTTCCCTTGGGCAAACGAGTCCACGCTGAAATCAGTCTTGGCATTCCAGGTATAAGTTTTTTTGGCCGGGTCAGAAAATTGGGTATAAAATTCCAAAGCCTTGGCTCCAGGATTAAAACTTTCGGTTGAGCCTTGATCAAAAATGCTTTGGTCAAAAGTGGCCATGTTCAGACTGTCTGAATAAAATTTGGTTCCGTTTTGGAGCATGAGCAAAGTCAGGATGTCCACGGCCCGGTTAACGTTGCTTGAGGCGCCAAAAGCCACCCCGGATTTGGAGAAGGTTCCTGGTTTTGATTGGACCGTAATTTTTTGCACATCATCTATAAGCTGCGGCCAGGTCTTGGGCGGCTGAGCGATCCCAGCGGAGCCCAAAATATCCTTGTTGTAATAAAGCGCCAAGGTGTCGATGGAAAGCGGAATGGCATAAACCCTGCCGTCTTTAACAAAATCCGAGCTTACCACATCCACATAAGTATCCATAAAAGCCCTCTGCCCAATCAACTTGTCAGGCGCGGGGGCCATTTTTTCTATGTGTTTGGCAAGCCAGTCATTGTGGATGGTAAAAATATCAGGCCCCTTTCCCGAGGCAATGGCATTCAACAACTCCTGCTCATAATCATTGATGTCTTTTTTGACATACTTGATCCTGACATTCTTATGGGCGGACTGGTAATCACCAATCAATTCCGACAAGTTTTCCGGATCTTCGAAAGTCTTCCACCAAGTAAGCTCCACTTCTTTGTTCGCTACTTTTTTAGGGCCGCCGCTAAAAGCAAAGGCCGCCCCCAAAATAATTATCAGGAACAAAATCGCCCCGCCTATAATATAGTATTTTTTGTTTTCCATTTTAATTTCAGAAAAGCCAGGCTTTAACCTGGCTTTATTCTACAATAAATCTGCTTTTTTTTCAACTAAATCTCCAGATCATTCAAAAACTTGGCAAAATCGGATTTTAGGTCTTCATGCTTGAGCCCGAACTCGACCACGGCTTTCAGATATTCCAGCTTGTTCCCGCAATCGTAATACCGGGCATTTTTAATCAGAACCGTATAAACATCCCGCTGGCTGATAAGTCGGTCGATTGCTTCCGGCAACCAGATTTCGCCGCCTTTGCCAGGAGGCAAGTTTTCCAAAATTTGAAAAATATCAGGTGTCAGCAGATAACTGCTATGGGTAGCGAAATGGGAGGGAGCCTTGTCTTTCCCCGGCTTTTCTACAATCCGATTAATCTTGTAAACATCATCTTTTATTTTGGAAACGTCTGCGATGGCATAACGGTCAAGGCCGGCATCATTAACATTGATACCCGCAATCACCGGCCCACCATAAGCATTATGCGTTTCGATCAATTGTAAAATAGCTGACGGCTCCGAATAAATGAACTCGTCCCCCCACATGACGATGAAGGGCTCGTCGCCAATCAGGTCTTTGGCCACCAGGACAGCGTGACCGTTTCCAAGAGGCTCTTTTTGGCGAACAAATACAAAGTTGGCCAAATCGGAAATTTTTTTTATTTCAGCCAGTTCGTCCTGTTTATGGGATTGCTCCAAACGGGCCTCCAGCTCAAAATGCCTGTCAAAATGATCTTCAATCGCGCGCTTATGCCAACCAGTAACAATAATAATCTGTTCGATGCCGGCATTAACTGCCTGCTCCACAACGTATTGGATAATCGGCTTATCGACTATAGGCAGCATTTCTTTGGGCTGGGCTTTTGTCGCGGGCAAAAACCTGGTTCCAAACCCGGCCGCGGGGATTATAGCTTTGCGAACTTTCTTTGAATTGATCATAGCCAACGCATTATAGCTGTGGAAAAAACCTGTAGTCAATAATGATTCCTTAACAATTAAAGCTATTTGACATAAGGTGAACGATCGTTTACCATTAGTCTTACGGAAGATAAAAACGGAGAAGCTGGTGTTAGTTCTACCGCCAACCGACCCTAGCTTCTCCGACCCTTCCCAAAATTCAAAATCCAAAGTTCAAAGCACAAATAAATGGATAAATCTCAAGATAAAATATATAATCTCGAGGATAGAACTCTGAATTTTGCTAAATCAATTAGAGATTTGATAAAATTAGTTCCTAAAAATTTAACTAATATTGAATATTGCAAACAACTAGCTAGATCTTCAGCTTCTATCGGCGCTAACTATATGGAAGCCAATGAATCAATAAGCAAGAAAGATTTGAGAATGGAAATAGGATTCTCTCGCAAAGAAGCAAAAGAAAGCAAATACTGGCTTGAACTATTAGATTCCGAAGAAGAAAATCAGATAAGATTATCCCTCCTGAAAGAAGCACTCGAATTAACAAAAATCTTTAGTGCGATTCAAAGAAAAATTAAAATTTAGTATTAAAATTTAAATCTTATTTGGAATTTGAATTTTGAACTTTGAAATTATGAACGAACTGACTCCCAAACAACGAAGGCTTCTCGATCTCCTGACTGACCAAATCCGATCAAACGGCTTGCCGCCCAGTATTTCTGAAATTGCCGCAAGTCTTCGGATCAAATCAAAAAATGCCGTAGCCAAATTGCTAAAAACCTTGGAAGAAAAAGGTTGCATCAAAAGGTCAGGCAAAGCTCGGGGAATCGAAGTTTTAGATCCAGAAGGAGAACCGATTAGCCGAGGACTAATCAGCGTGCCCTTGATTGGCCGGATTACGGCAGGGCTTCCAATGCTCGCCGAAGAACAAATCGAAGACTGGCTAAACCTCCCGACTAGTCTGATCCGCAGCCGCAAAGATATTTTTCTGCTTAAGGTCCAGGGAATGAGCATGAAAGACGCCGGTATTTTAGACGGTGATTTGGTAATAGTAAAACAGCAGAAAATTGCCGATGTCAACGATATTGTGGTGGCACTGCTGGAAGATGAAGCAACAGTAAAACGGCTGGTAAAAAGAGACAACCGTTTTTTTCTTAAAGCCGAAAACAAAGAATATCCCAATATTTACCCTGAGCATGAATGGTCGATCCAGGGGAAGGTAATCGGAGTCATTAGGAGAATGGAGTAATATGAGTGAATTTGAGAAACAAAAAATAACAATTGTCGAACAACTCCAAGGCTTGTGCGCCCACTGCACAAACCGGATCGATCACAATTGTAAAGTTCGGGCAATTGCCCGCGAAGTCCGGCAGCTAAACGGAGTCCCGCTGATCGTAAACGACAGATTTAATGGTTTAATCTTTGTTAATTAGAAGGACAAAATTATGGACGGATTCGCGCCTACTCTCTTTTCCTCTAGAGCCCAACTGGGACGTCGAACTTATTTCTTCGACGTGAAGTCTGCGAAAAATGCCAAGCCCTTTCTGAAAATCACTCAATCAGAAATCAATGGCGAGGAAAAAAAGAAAAACTATCTCAACGTCTTTGATTCAGAAATTCCGAATTTCGCTCAAGCGTTGAACGAAGCGGTTGATTTCATCAGTCAATCTGCGAAATAAAAAAAGAGGCCCTTATAAGAATTCGTAAGAGGCCTCTTTCAAAAATTAAAAATTAAAGTTAAAAATGCAAAATTATAAAGATTTCCATAGGCAAGATGGCCCAAAATTAAAAATTGCTATTAAACAAAGAGGTTACAATTTTTCTTTAAATATTATTAAATTTATTGATACTCTAAACAAACAAAATTTTACTGTTTCGGTAATAATAAAACAATTGCTACGAAGCGCAACAAGCATCGGGGCAAACATAATTGAGGGACAAGCTGCAAGTTCAAGAAAAGACTTTATTAGTTTTCTAAATTATGCTTTAAAATCAGCAAATGAAACAAGATTCTGGCTTTCTCTATTAAAAGATTCTAATAAAACTGCTCCTGATCGCACAAATCCGCTTATTCAAGAAACTATTGAGCTTGCTAACATTCTCGCCGCAAGCTTATTGACATTGAGGGACAAAAAATAATTTTTAATTTTTACTTTTTAATTTTAATCTTCTCACATGACAGCAAAAGTTTATTCAGCGGCAATTGTCGGAATCGATGCCGCGCCAATCGAAGTCGAAGTAGATATCTCCTCGGGGTTGCCCGCAACAATCGTAGTAGGTCTTCCGGACGCCGCGGTCCAGGAAGCACGGGAACGGGTGAAATCAGCAATCAAAAACTCCGATGGAATTTATCCAAGGTCACGTGTCTCCATTAATTTGGCCCCGGCCGACCTCCCAAAGAATGGCACGCACTACGATCTGCCCATTGCCATCGCCATCCTCCTTAACTCCGGACAAATATTCTTTGATCCGAAAGAAAAATTATTTCTAGGTGAACTAGCCCTGGACGGAAACGTCCGACCTGTGCCTGGCATATTGCCCGTAATTTTGATGGCGAAAGAAAAAGGTTTTAAAACTGTTTTCATCCCAAAAGACAATGCCAAAGAAGCCGCTCTCGTTTCCGGCCTTAAGATTATTCCTATTAAAAACCTCCATCAACTGATCGGGTACCTGCAGAACCTGATCAAAATTACCCCGCTTCAGTCGACCAACTGGGACTCTGTTTTAAAATCGCCAGAATCAATTTTCGACCTGAAATTAATTAAAGGGCAGGAGTTCGCAAAACGGGCTTTGGAGATCGCGGCTGCTGGCGGGCATAACATTCTTCTTTCCGGGCCTCCGGGCACCGGCAAGACTTTACTGGCAAAAGCCCTGCCCTCGATTCTCCCAAAATTAACCGTGGATGAAGTTTTGGAAATCACAAAAATTTATAGCGTTGCGGGTCTTCTAAATTTAACCAAAACTTTGGTTACCGAACGGCCATTCAGGAATCCCCATCACAGCTCATCCGCCGTTGCCTTGGTTGGAGGAGGGTCTCATCCAAAACCTGGGGAAATTTCCCTGTCCCACCGAGGAGTCCTCTTTCTGGACGAATTTCCAGAATTTTCGCGGAACGTTTTGGAAAACCTAAGGCAGCCGCTGGAAGACGGCGTGGTAACGGTGGCAAGAGCTTTGCAAACGGTTTCTTTTCCAGCGCAGTTTACCTTGGTCGCCGCCCAGAACCCCTGTCCCTGCGGATATTTTTCTGACCCGACAAAATCCTGCATCTGTTCCCCCAGCCAGATCATGAAATACCATAAAAAAATCTCAGGGCCGATGTTAGACCGGATTGATTTGCATGTGGAGGTTGGACGAATTGAATACGAAAAACTTTCTTCAGACTCTTGCGCCGAGCCGTCAAGTGATGTCCAAACCCGGGTGCAAAAGGCCAGGGATATCCAAACAAGAAGATTCAAAAGCAACCCAGGGGTAAAAAATAATTCAGAAATGACTATCAGGGAAATCAGAGATTTTTGCAAACTTGGGGAAGCGGAGCAGAATCTCATGAAAAGCCTGGTGATGAAGATGTATTTATCGGCTCGATCTTACCATCGGATACTAAAGCTTGGGCGAACCATAGCTGATTTGGAAGGCTCTGATGACATCGAAACAAAACATTTATCCGAAGCCTTCCAATACCGCCCCAAAGTCGAGTAACCCAACCCTGGCTGCTCTACGCGGAAGTTTTGAGAGCTTGTTCATTTTTGTGACGTTCTATGGCTAACTGGATTAGGCGATCAATCAAATCCGAATAACTTATTCCGGAGGCCTCCCAAAGTTTTGGGAACATGCTGATTTTAGTAAAACCGGGAATAGTGTTTACCTCATTCACCAAAGCTTCGCCGTTCGGCTTTAGGAAAAAATCCACGCGAGACATCCCTTCAAGTTCCAGAGTTTTGAATGTTCTTATTGCCAGCTCTTGGATCAGTTTTACTTCCTGTTCGCCCAACTTCGCCGGGATTTCCAAAGCAGCTCCATTTTCATCAATGTATTTAGCTTCGTAGGAATAAAATTCGTGATGAGGGATAACCTCACCAGGAATCGAGGCCATTGGATTCTCATTGCCCAAAACCGCGCACTCAATTTCACGGCCTTCCACAGACTCCTCGATCAAAATCTTATTATCAAACTGAAAAGCAACGTCAACGGCTCTTTTCAGCTCATCTTCATTTTTAGCTTTGCTGATACCAACGGAAGACCCTAGATTGGCGGGTTTCACAAACAACGGCAAGCCTAGCGTCCTGATCACTGCTGAAAAATTAATGTTGTCTTCTTTCCTATATACTGAAAACTCCGCAATAGGAATTCCCCCGTCCCGCATCAATCTTTTGGCTACATCTTTATCCATAGCTACGGCTGATCCTAAAACTGAAGGCCCGACAAAGGGAATATCCAACAATTTAAGCAAACCCTGCATGGTACCATCTTCCCCATAAGTTCCGTGTAGAACCGGGAAAACTACATCAATGTTTGCATCAGCCTTAGAAGATACCACCATCAGTCGATTCTCTTGGCCTGGAGTAACTGCCAAATCTTGATTCGATTTATTTAAAGCAATAAGCCTAGGATCAGAGGAATTCAATAAAAAATCGGCATTGTCCTGCAAATGCCAACCCCCGTGTTTATCAATTCCAATCAAGACGGGTTCGTACTTATTTTTATCCAAAGCCTCAATTATATTTTTCGCCGATTGCAAAGATACCTCGTGCTCAGCTGACCTCCCGCCAAAAATTATTCCAACACGAATTTTAGTCATAAGTGTTTAACGAAGCCCTCCTTCGCTAAAGCTTCGGAGGACACTGCTCCGCTCCCAATGCAAGAGTCTGCTTGCACTGCGAAGCTCCGTTAGGAGCGAAGCAGTGGTGGGCATGCCTGGACTCGAACCAGGAACCCTCTGTGTATAAGACAGATGCTCTAACCAGTTGAGCTACATGCCCTCATCAATTCAGTTTATTTATTATATTCTCTCCAGCTTATTTTTTCAACGCCAGAAGGGTAGCTCCCAACCACAAGGCTAAATAAAAAAGCGTTAATAACGCTTATATTATAGCCTGATCTATCACACCCCCCAAAACAGGCGGTTTATTCACCACCTGGCTTGGGATGAGTTTTTAACGGTTTCCAGTCTTTTTCCTTGCTCTCCCGCCCTTTCTGCCTGCGGCCGCGTGCCCAGCCGGGTCTCCATGCCAGCCTCGTCCTTGTCCTCTAGCCATATATCCACCCCCTTCCATCAATTAATGCACCAATACTAACTAAGAAGGGTAATTCTTGCTATCCATGTTAAGTCCAATTTTGCATTAATTATGCTTGTTTTTTTGTTCTTTGTCCCGAAGCAATTGTTTACAAAACGACAAAAAGAAAAGACCAATGATAATCGCAACGTCAGCAAAATTAAAAGTGAAGCCCATTCCTAAATCTATGAAGTCTCGAACGTATCCCAGGGATATTCTATCTAAAACATTCGAAAACGCTCCTGAACCGACCAACACCAAACCAATGTAATTTTCTTGCTTTTTTTTAAAACAAAAATAATAAATTATAAATACAGCGATACCGATAACAACAGCGTTTATACCCGGATTAAAATTCAAGCCAAAAGGGAGGCCGTAATTTTTTGCTTGATGGAAATGAATGGAACCAACAAAAAAATCACGAGTTCCAAAAAAAGTTTTCGTGATTTGATCCAAAAGTAAGATTGCGATCCCCGCAATCATAATAATTTTATTTCGAGTGCTTTATGCACAAATCAGCTTCAGGCAGGGCTTGCAAGCGAGCCTCTTCAATTTCGTCTCCCATCAAACATTTTCCATAAGTTCCCTGCTGAATCCGTTTGAGCGCGGCCTCAACTTTATTCAATTTCTCTTCGAGGTCGCGGGTTATTCCCAAGCTGGCCTCATATCCGGAAACTTCCAAGGCGTTCTCGCCTTCTTCGTCTCCGATTTCTTGGAATTGAGGTTTATACTCCCCAGGAAATTCCTTGGAGCCATCAAGCTTCCCCTCTTGGGCTAAAAGTTTCCGCAATCGAGTTACCTCTTGCTCAAGCTTCTTTTTATTTTCCTCAATAAACTTCACCCCGTTAGAAATTACATCGGGCATATTTTATAGAATTAAAAAATACTTTATTTTCAACTCCCGCTAAATAAATTGTTTCTAACGGGGTTCATAAGACTATTATATAGAAAACCATATTTTTCAGCAAACAAAAAAAGCCTCGTAGGCTCTGGCGTTTGTGGATGCCAGAGCGGACAGTCCGCTCATATAAAATAAATAATGTAGCGCGTCCGCCCTGGTGGGCGGCCTCTACGGCAGCTCATCTCCGCTTACAGGTTTTAGAGTTTAAATTGATCTAAGCTCTAAAACCTGAAGCAGAGGTGAACATAACCATGTGTAGAAACCGTAAAACTTATATATCTAGTCAATTTATAAGCGAAGTTCTTCACTGTTCTTTTGGTCTTATTAGACCTAACAAGCTTTTTATTTTATGTTTGTTTTATTTTGAGACAAACGTTTTTTTGTTTTTGTTTTTCAAACAGCTGGACTAGAACAGCTATGACGAATAGTGGAGAACGAAGGAAGAACACGTTTTTACTCTCCCGTCTTTCTCCGCTAGAGGTATTTTTCAAAGTTCTGATGCTAGTATAGCAGATTTTCTAAACGTTGTCAATGATTTGAGCGAAAAAAACAAAATCCCAAGCGAATGCTTGGGATTTTTATGTTTATTCGGGGGATTTTTGCGCCAATTCCGTTTCTTTTGCCTTCTTTCGGATTGTTTTTTCCACTTCTAAGGCAACTTTTGGGTTGTCTTTAAGAAAATTCTTGGAATTTTCTCTGCCGACCCCCAGTTTCAGGTCTCCAAAACTAAAAGTATTGCCGGTTTTGGAGATAACTTGATAAATAACCCCGGTATCTAACAAATCTCCTAGGTAAGATATGCCGCCTTCGTGAAACATAATGTCAAATTCTGTCGTTTTGAAAGGCGCGGCAACTTTATTTTTTACAATTTTGGCCTTCACTCTATTTCCAATGATCGCATCGCCCTGCTTGATCTGCGCCAGTCTGCGGATTTCAATCCTAACTGAACAATAAAACTTTAATGCCTGGCCTCCGGTTGTTGTTTCTGGATTGCCGAACATAACTCCAATCTTCATCCTGATCTGGTTTATAAAAATTACGGTAGACTTTGACTTTGAAATAATTCCCGTCAGCTTGCGCAGCGCCTGACTCATTAATCGAGCGTGCAACCCCATGTGCGAATCCCCCATCTCGCCTTCTAGTTCGGCTCTTGGAGTAAGCGCCGCTACTGAGTCAACCACAATTATATCCACGGAGTTGGATCTGACTAAAGCCTCCACGATATCCAAAGCTTGTTCGCCGCTGTCCGGTTGAGAAATCAGGAGTTTGTCTATTTTCACCCCGACTGCTTTTGCCCGCTCCGGATCCATTGCGTGTTCAGCGTCAACAAACGCCGCGACTCCGCCGAACTTCTGAACTTCCGCCATCATGTGCATGGCTAAGGTTGTCTTGCCGGATGCTTCAGGCCCAAAAATTTCAATTATCCTTCCTTTCGGAATTCCGCCAACCCCCAAAGCCAAATCCAAAGAAATTGACCCAGTGGGAATTACTTCCACGTTCATGGCCTTGGCTTTCTGCAATGTCATTATCGATCCCTCCCCAAACTTGTCACGGATGCTCGCCAAGGTCTGTTCTAAATTTTCTCCGCCTGTTTTTGCCGCCGCCAAGTTATTTTTTGCCATATTTTTTGCTCCTTACAATCAGTATAATCGAATAAAAACTTCTTGCCTAGTTTTCTTTACTGGACAAGGGTAGACGAAAATTCCACGTTCCGCACAACTTCTCCAGCTCTCCCAAGCTTTCCCAAATCCTTGCCGTTATAAATTACTGAAGTGGAACCCGCGTTTGCGGAGGTCAGCAAGACTTCTTCCTTTGCTGACACTGTTTTGGAAGACCCGGGCAGCATTGTTCCCCGCTGAACCACCACACCGTCAACCTCCAAATAAATCCAGGAGCTTTCCGGCCCTACCTGTATTGTCACATTAACCGGCAAGTTTTGGACAGAAGCCGCGGTCTGCGAAACATCGGCATTGATCGTTCGGATTATTTTATTTTCTTTCCCAAATTTATTTTTGGCTCTAATTTCAATAATATTTAAGCCATTGCTTAAGATTAGGTTTTCATTAAAAACCCCGTTCTTGTCAGTCAGGACAGATTGGCTATTGATGGTGACATCCGCTCCGATTTCAGCCCGGCCTGCGACGACGAGGCTGTTTCCGGAAACTGTCCCATCTGAAGCCGGATCGTTTAGTTCCAAAAGCGGCGGAGCAAGCACTGATCTAACTTGGGAACCGACATAAACCAGAGCGGACAGGCCGATAATTACTGAGGTTGCAATCACTATTGTCGTCGGGGTTAAAGAAATCGGCAATTTTGCCGATTTTATTTTTGTTTGAATTTTTGGTTCGAATCCGTGCTCTTTCTCAAACTGTTCGATCAAAACCTCTTCTTTGATGTGATAGAGGTCAGCCAGGCTCTTAAGAAATCCCTTGATGTACACTTCTACGGGCAACCGCTTATAATCGCCTTTCTCCAAGGCCTCCAAATAATTTGTTTTAATTTGAGTAAGCATGCTGACTGTTTTTATATCCAAATTCAATTTAGTCCGAACCTGGGTAAGGTATTCGCCAAGAGTGGCTATATGGACTGCTTTAGTTTTAAAAAGCAAATTACTCATTGAGGTTCTCCTCGTCCTCCTGGCTGGACATTCCGTAAACTTCTCTGGGTTTTGCTCCTTCACCCGGGCCAACAATACCTTTATCTTCCAGGATATCCAAAAGCCGCGCCGCCCTGGCATATCCGATCCTTAAACGCCTTTGGAGCAAAGAACTGGAAGCTTTCCCAGCAGCCCTCACCACTCCAATTGCGTCGTTGACCAGATCGTCTTCATCATCGAATTGGTCATCAAATCCTCCAACGCTTGTGTTCCGATTCGGTTTTTCCAAAATCTCCTCGTTATAAACCACTTCGTCGCTCTGTTTTCGAATAAAATCCGTTACGCGCTTAATTTCTTTTTCCGTAACGTAGGCGCCTTGCACTCTCTTAGGTTTGGGTAATTCCGCGGTAATATATAACATATCTCCGGAACCTAGCAGTTTTTCAGCTCCGCTAATATCAAGAATAGTCCGGGAATCCACCTGGCTTGCCACGGCAAAAGCGATTCGGGCAGTTATGTTCGCCTTGATCAAACCCGTAATTACGTCCACGGACGGACGTTGAGTTGCCACAACCAAATGGATCCCTACCGCTCTGGCCATTTGAGCAAGCCGGACAATCGTTGCCTCAACCTCATTTTGAGCCAGGCTCATAAGATCAGCCAACTCATCAACTACGACGATAATATAAGGAAGCCTAATCAAAGCAGCCTGATTATATTCCGCGATGTTCCGCTTATGGACTTCTGATAAAAGCTTATATCTGCGGTCCATTTCCGCCACGGTCCACTTCAACGCGTTAACCGCCTTCTGATGATCAGTAATTACCGGGGTTAAAAGATGGGGCAGCCCATTATACAAAGACAGCTCAACGCGTTTTGGGTCGATCACAATCAACTTTATTTCCGATGGGGTTGCGCGGTATAAAAAACTAATCAGCAAAGAATTAATGCAAACTGATTTGCCGGTTCCAGTAGCGCCAGCGATCAACAAATGCGGCATTCGGGACAGATCCGAAATCATAGGGTGTCCGGCAACATCACGGCCAAGCGTAAACGTCAATTTAGACGGATGCTCATTAAAGATATTGCTGCCAATAATTTCTCTGATTCGGACGTTCGCGGAAGACTTGTTTGGAATTTCAACGCCAACCAAAGCCTTGCCCGGGATCGGCAGCTCCATCCTGATTGAATGAGCGGCCAAAGCCAAGGCCAGATCATTCTGCAGCGCCGCGATTTGAGAAAGCTTCACCCCGACTGCCGGCCGAAGCGTATATTGGGTTACGGTTGGGCCGACGTTGACCTCCCCCATCTCAACTTCGATTCCAAAATCGTTCAGGGTTTTTTGGATTATCGCGACATTGGCTTCGATATTGCCAGAATCAACCCTGGTTTTTGATTCATCCAAAAGGTCCAAAGAAGGAAATTTCCAATCTTTATCTTCAACCTTGGCGATTTGCAGCTTTTTGCTGGACGGCTTCAGTTCCGGAAAATTATTGATAACAGGTTCAAGCGGGTCGCGAGTAACCGCCTTGTTTAACTCACTGATGGGTTCCCGGCTAAATCCTTCAGGAACCCCGCTGTTTATCCTCAAGGAATTATTTTTTCTGGCCAGTTCTTTCGGTTTTCTCCGGAACAAATCAAGAATGGAAAAATTAAAAGTTACGATAAATGAGATCAAAATTCCGGCAATCATCACTACTAGAGTCGCGGCAAAACCCATGACATGCATCAGCGGATAAGAAATTAACAGGCCCAAATATCCCCCGCCAGTTCCCTGCTGAACCATGTCGAAAGCCGTATTTAAGTCTTTCCGAATTACCAAAAGGTGCAGGAAATTTGTAAGGGAAAGCATCAAAAGAACGCCGCCAACATAAGCATGCGTGGAAACAGTGTTTTTTTCTTCATCCTTTGGCTGGCGCAACAGCGCCGCGGCAACCAAAAGGAAAATCGCGGGTACGCCGAAAGCCATCCAGCCAAAAGCCAAGCGTAAAATTTTATTCAGGATAGTCCCAAAAGAACCCGCGGAACCAATTAAGCCTAAAATTATCAAAACCGCCAATACGCAAAAAAGAACCACGGCTACGCCCCTGCGGGCATCAGTTTTTAAGTTAAGCTGTGGTCTCTTAAAATTCGCGTCCCAATCTTGGTCTTGATTTTTTTTTGCCATGCCAGTAGTGAAAATTTGATGTCTGTGGCGTCATTCTACCATATTCTCACACGATCTTCCAAACATCATTATCCCGAACTAGTTTCCCTTTAACCTTGAACCCGGAAGCTAATTTATGGCCGCCGCCGCCAAGTGTTTTGGCGATTTTTGAAACATCGACGCCCTTATGATTTTCTGACCTCAAGCTTCCTTTTACCACATCGCCATCCTGACGAAGCAATAAAGCGAATTTGGCCTGGGGAATATTGTTAAGCATTTCAACAAAACCTTCCAAATCGTCAGCCGAAGCATCGGCATTTTTGAAGTCTTCTTCTGAAAGTACCGCGAAAACCATTTTCTTTTCCGGGTCAAACCTGGTGTTCTCAAGCCCCTTGGCCCAAGCTCTGACCGTGGCTGGCTTCCGCTTGGCCATAGTGCTTTGCGCGATTTTTTCGATCCTGGCCCCCTTCTTCATCAAAGCAGCGGCGGTTTCTAACGCCCGCGCGGAAGTATTGGCATGCTTAAACCCGCCCGTATCAGTAAAGATTCCAGTCAGCAAGCATGTGGCGATTGACTTATCAATATCAACTTCTTCAAACTTAAAAAAATTGTAAACTAATTCCGCTACCGCGGCGCTATCCGGATCTACAACATTGACCAGACCAAAATTGGAATTATCCGGATGATGATCAAAATTAATAATGGGGCAGGAAATCGCGGTCAATTCATCAAACCCTGTCCGATTAAGTTGGTTACAGCCAAAAGTTATAACCAGGTCATAATTCTTATCTTCAAATCGCGCGGAAACATCCTCAGTCCCGGGCAGAAAATAGAGATTCTCCGGCACCCCTCCAATAATCCCGATGGTTAATTGCTTGCCTAGCCTGGCCAGGACAAATTTAACCGCGAGCAAACTTCCCAAATCATCGCCATCAGTTCCCTCGTGAGTCGTCAAAAAAATATTCTTTGATTTTTTTATCAAATCCCAGGCTTTTTGGAAATTCAATTTAATGCTCCGGCTCATCTTCTTTGGTTTCTCTTAAAAGTTTATTAATATGGGAAGCATATTCTTCCGACTTATCAATCACAAAGCTTATTCTCGGCACTATTCTCATCTTGAGTTTACGAATCAATTCCCCCTGCATTTCATAAATATGTTCTTGCAGGATTTCAAGAATCCGTTTTTCATCCTTATTATCCAGCACCGTAATCCCAATTTTCCCAAGTTTCAAATCCGGCGTAACTTCAACTTTGCTAATTGTAGTCAGCGCGGGAAGCTCCAACTTTGCGATCATCTGCCCGAGCTCCTGTTGAATTAAGCTTGCGACTTGGTCAGTCCTCCGGCTCATGTCAAAGCGTCCTCTTTTTAATGCTTTCTTCAAACAGCCGCAGAATATCCCCGTCCGAAATCTTAACGTCGGTCTTAATACTGACTCCGAATTCGAATCCCTGAAGCACTTCCTTGACTTTTGCCTTATTTTGCTGCAGTTCAAGAATTTGCCCCCGACCCAAAATCTGGTCTAAACGCTTAATTTCAACAAGCGCCGAATCTTTTATCTTGCCTTCGATAACAGATCCGCCGACAATCATCCGGTCTTTTTCGCTCCGAAACACGGCCAAAATTTTTGCCGATCCAATCTCGGTCCTGACCACTTCCGGAGTCATCATATCGACAATTTGCTTGGTTAAATCTTCCACCAATTCATAAATAATGTCATAAAGACTGATGCTGACCTGTTTTGTTTGAGCAAGCTTAACAGCTTGCGGATTCAATTTGGTATGAAATCCGAGGATTGTTGCTTTTGCCGCCTGAGCCCGCAAAATATCATTTTCATTTATTTCCCCTACCCCTTCCTCAATAATATTCAATTTCACTTCCGCGTTCTTGAGTTTGTTCAATGCCTCATTGATTGCCTCAAGACTGCCGGCAACATCAACTTTAATAATCAAATTCAGGTCTTTGCCCTCCAAACGAAGTTTCCCCACCGCCCGCATCCGTTTTGCCCGTTCTGATTTAAGGACTTGGGTTGCTTGGGTTTTTGCCTGGTCTAAATCCTGATAAGTCTTTAAGGTGTCCCCCGCATCAGGAACCTCTGAAAGTCCAGTTATCTGGACTGGAGTTGCGGGGCCCGCGGTCTTTATCTTGTTTCCTTTCGCGTCAATCATAACCCTAATTTTGCCATAAGCCCTGCCAACCGCGATTTGGTCCGAAAGGTTGAGGGTTCCGTTTTGAATCAATACAGTGGCCACAGGGCCCAAAGTCTTTGAGACATTTGATTCAATCACTGTTGCCAGGGTTTGTCCTTTGGGGTTTGCTACCAGATCCAGGACTTCGGCCTGCAATAGGATGAGATCAAGCAGCTCTTCGACTCCAAGGCCAGTTGTTGCCGAGATTTTGGCTATCGGAACTTTCCCTCCCCATTCTTCAATCAAAACACCGTATTCAGAAAGCTCGCGTTTAATCCTTTCGACATTAGCGTCTGGTTTGTCGATTTTATTAATCGCAATTATCAAAGGAGTTTCCGTAATCTTGGCTCGATTGATCACTTCAATGGTTTGGGGTTTCACGCCGTCATCAGCGGCCACAACCAAAACTATGATATCAGTAACGTTTGCACCCCTTGCCCGCATCGCCGCAAATGCTTCATGGCCAGGAGTATCAAGGAAAGTTATAAGTTTTCCATTTTTATTCACCTGATACGCGCCAATATGTTGAGTGATCCTGCCGGCTTCCGTCTCAACAACTTTGGTTTTCCTAATCGTATCCAAAAGCGTAGTTTTTCCATGATCCACATGGCCCATAATCGCAACTACAGGAGGACGGGCAACAAAATCTGCGGGAGCTTGGGCAAGCTCTCCGCTTATTACTTCCTCCACATACCCCAACCCCAGTCTTAAACCTGTTTGGGGAGTTTCGGACACATTAAAGCCAAGATCAGCGGCCACAATCGCGGCCGTGTCATAATCGATCTCTTCATTAATCGTTGCCATCACTCCGTTTTGGATCAGCTGCTTAATCACCGTGGTTACATCAAGTCCCAATGTTTGGGCCAATTCCTTCACGGTAAGAACCTTTGGCAGAGAGATATCCTTATTTTTTACCGCCTGCTCTGTCTTTGGTTTTTGGCTGAAGGCCGCCAGGACCTGCTTGGCAATTTGGTTATCAATTTTATTTGCTCTGGGGCTAATCCTAAAACCCGCGGCATTCATCTTAAACCGCAGTTGCGAAACAGGAATATTGAGTTGTCGGGAAAGACTGGAAATATCCATTGGAGCACTTTCTTAATGACAAACTATTATGACAAAAATCCGAAGAAGAATCAAGGATCACTTTTTCCCGGGCTCACTCGACTGCTCCCACATATACCAGAACCATTTGCGATAACTTTCCGCTAAATCTTTGCTATGTAGAATAAAAAATACCGTATCATCAGAAATTTTTCCAATCGTCAACCCTGTATATGTAATTACGTAATCCCCAAAGATATGAAGTAACGAATTTGTTGAATAATCTTTGGGCAAATATCGATATTCAAGCTTTGCTGGAAAACTTTCTGCAAAGCCGGGTTTTTGAATCTTCATCTCATAATCAAACAGCTGGTGGAATCTCAGGCTTTTTTTATTTGCTTCTTTAAAAAAAGCAATCCTTGAACTCTCTAAACGAGGATCAAACCATCCTCCTTTTGCCCCTACAACATAAGCATCTTTTCCAATCCGAAGCATATCCCTCCAAATATTTTTTTGTCCTTCTAGACCCCTATAAATAAACGCTTCTTCTCGGGCCAGTCGTTGTCCGAATTTTTTCTTAAGCGCCGGCAATATCTCTTGAAGTTGGTTTTGCTTTTCTCCCAAAAGCTCGACGAGCTTATCAGGATCCACGGCATTATACCGATTTTCCTTCGACGAAATTATCTCAAAACACAATCCTTTATCAATTAGTCTTGCGATGGCATCATAAGCGTTTCGGCGATGGATTTTTGCATTTATGGCAACCTGAGTTATCGAAGACTCCCCATGTTCCACCAGGGATTCATAAATTTTGCCTTCATTTGGGCTTAGACCCAAGCTTTCATAAACCGCTTGATTCATTGTGGTGTTGATTACTACCCTATGGTGGTCTTGGCCACTCTTAATCCATAATATATGCTTCTTGGCTAACAGTCAACCCGACTGTTGCTAAAGGAGGAATTATGAAATCAATTGTCATAGCAATAGTCGCGGTTTTGTCCCCTAGCCTCATCGCGGCGCAGGATTTCGACCCGCAAGTCCGTCTGCTCATGCACCATCATATCGTTGAGCCCACACACAAGTTCGGGGTCGCGACCTGGACCATCGTGCCTGACCTCACTGACCGCAACCTAACTAGTCCCAATCAAAAACGCCTGCTGTTTGTGGCTGGTCTGCTGGTCCGCTACAACACGACCAATGACTACAACTGGCTCGAGATTATGCCAGGGGTCATGCTGGAAACCAACCCGGCCACGCGGGTAACCAAAACCCATCCCCTGCTTAACACCAGAGTATATCTTAAATGGCCAAAGGTCGATTTGTATCTGGAGAACCACGTCTGGGATGATCGCCTGATATTCAGCGCTTTCGCTACTAGGCCATTCAAAATTGGGCAGTTAACCGGCCGCTTCGGAGGTGAAAGCGAAGCAATCGTTGGGCTTAAACCAGAAGTGGCAGATGTTTTCCTGATTGGACCCCGGCTAAGTCTACGCCTTAAACCATCCTGGCTGAACATAGCCAACGCGGTGTACCTGAACCAAGATGCAGAGTTGATTTGGCGGACCTACATCAAAATCGGCAAATAATGAAGGATCAGGGGACCTGGAGCATGTCCTATAACCAAAACTGCTCCTTTTCCTTTTGCAGCAAAAAATCCGGCTTTACCGGATTTTTTGCTCTCTCGAGGTCTTAAACTTTTATCAAACTCTGCTGCCAACTTTAACCTTCTTGGCCTTGGCCTTGGCTGCTTTTGGCAGAATCACGGTCAATATCCCGTCCTTCAAATCAGCGGAGACATTCTCTATATCTACGTCCACTGGCAAAACCACGGATCGGCTGAAACTTCCCCAATAACACTCCTGGTAAAAATAATCCGAAGCCTCTGCGTCAAAGTCCCTCTTCCGCTCACCCCGAATGGTGACCATGTCATTGGCGATCGTGACATCAATGTCTTCCGGCTTTACTCCCGCTATAGTTGACTTGATGATCACGTTATCTTTCGTCTGATACATATCGATGGTCAATTGTCCTTCGTATTCCGAAAGCCAATCTTCCGAATTCTGGGCTTGGTTAACGACTTCGTCTTGTTCCGTTTCTTCATCCTCCTCAACCTTTTGTTCAACCGCTTGCGTCCCCATTAACTTGTTGATTAAATTCTTGTCTTTAGCCATATATTTATAAGTTATCGTATTTAGATAGTAAGGGAATAAGTTTCTAGTGTCAACCCCGTTTAGAAGTAAGGCGCAAAGCGCCTGCCGATGCGTTTTTGCATCGGACTTCTAACGGGGTCAAGCAAGGGTTTCCTGGTAATTTTTAACCTGTATTTCTGCCTCTTGCGGGGTTACGACTGACAGCGCTTGCTCTAAATTTATGCTCGATTTTGGTTTAACAATCGCCTCGTAAGCTTTTTCAAAATTATATTTTTTTCCGGAGAGAATCTGCTCCGTGATAAACGCGGCTTCCGCTTTATTTCTGGCAAACTCCACCACCCCATTCTCTAAAAGGAATTCCAAATTTTTGGTCTCATGCCCAGGCCGGGCGTCTGTGATAATTATCGGCAACTTTTTTACTATCGCCTCGACCATTGTTGGCCCGCCGGTTTTTCCCAGCAGAACGCTTGCGGCGCTCATCAAAATTTCCATGTTGTTCACGTAACCAAGAATCTTTACCGGATGGTTGCTTGGCGGAGAAATTTTTTCCAATTCTTCCTTGAGCCGCTGGTTAGTCCCGCAAACCACGACAACTTGAAAAGACTTTTGGCTCCTTAGCAGGCGCAGAAATATTTCTTTCGTCTGCATCCGCACCAAGGCGCCGCTGGTCAGAAGCACCATAGGCATCGTGGTCAGGAGGTTTAATTGTCTTAATGCCTCCTCTTTCTGGCTGGGTCTTAAAAATTTTTCCGAAACCATTGCCCCTGTTACCGCTATCTTTGAATATGGAATTCCCAATTCCCTTAATTCTTCGGCTTGCTTGGCAATGTTGCACAAATAAAGATCGGTTCCACCGTATAGCCAAAACCTATGCAGATGGTAATCAGAAAAGGCCACGACCAGCTTCCCGACATAAAGTTTTTTTGATTTCAGATGGCTAACCACGGCGCTGGGAATGGTCTCCGTCGAGATTATGATTGCCGGCTGGAGTTTCCTTAAGACAGCCAACAATTTTTGGGATTTTATGGAAAAGAAAATTTCCCTAAACGGAAGCAGGCAGCCGATAACGATTTTTGAGTTATACAAAAAACCCCAAAGCCCGGAGATATGCTCAAGGATAACAGAATACGTTTTTTTCCCGGCCGTAAACATTGGCCCTGATTCCAATTCTTCAAAATCAAGAATCACGGGGTCATAGATTTGGCTCTTTTTTAATTCCTCGGCTATGTTTAGCGCCGTGATTTTGATTCCATGGCCGACTGACGTATGTAAAATTAAAACTTTTATTTTCATAATTTTTGGCGGAAGCGGTGAGATTCGAACTCACGAAGGGCGTAAACCCTTACGGCTTTTCGAGAGCCGCGCCTTCAACCACTCGGCCACGCTTCCGTTCCTGGTTAATTATGTCTCGATAATTAAGCAATCTGCGTCCTTCAGTCGTCTTTAAAAACATTTCCCTGCGCAAAGCGTCACTTTTCAACAAATATGCTTCGTAACCTAAAAGTTTCACAGGTCGAAAATTTCTAGTGGATTCGACCTTCCCTAACTCATGCTCCTTTACTCTCACATCAATATTAGCACATGAACCTTTATAAATATCAGTATTACTCAACAATAGAAAGTAAACATAATACATACTTTTGTTTTTAGCGGGAGGATTCGCCCGGTCATCCGACCGGGCGTCAGGTCGAATGACCTGACGAACTCACGAAGGGCGTAAACCCTTACGGCTTTTCGAGAGCCGCGCCTTCAACCACTCGGCCACGCTTCCTATAC
>JACQHB010000002.1 GCA_016199215.1 Candidatus Doudnabacteria bacterium
GGAGACTATGTTGTCCTCACGGAAGAAGACTTCAAAAAAGCAAACGTGCGCAAAACCAAAACCATTGATATCATTGATTTCACCGATGAAAAACAAATCGACTCGATTTACTATGAGAAACCCTATTACCTTGAGCCGGACAAAGGGGCAGCCAAGGCTTACGGATTGCTTATGGAAGCTTTGAATAAAGCAAAAAAAGTTGGAGTGGCGCAATTTGTGATACGCAACAAAGAACACTTGGGCGTTATCAAGCCGTATAAAAATTTGATTGTGCTCAACCAGCTGCGGTACAAAAGTGAGATCAAACCAATCGATGAACTGCAGATTCCCAAACCGGAATCAGTCAGGAAAGGTGAAATTGAAATGGCGCTCAAACTCATCAATCAGCTGACCGCACCATTTAAGCCTGACCAATTCAAAGACACTTATGTCGAGGAGCTGAAGGACGTGATCAAGCAGAAAGCCCGCGGCAGGAAGCCAAAAGCCAAGGGACGCGAACCAAAGGCGACAGAAGTGTCGGACATCATGACCATGCTCAAGGCATCACTTGAAGAAAAAGAACGGGTAAGGTGATTGAGCAATCTATGTTTAGGCTTTATAATGTCATTGTGAGGAGCGATTAGCGACGAAGCAATCCCACAGGAGATCGCCACGTCCCGCCTGCGGGACTCGCGATGACTGTTATGTCACTTGCGAAATACAAGCAAAAACGAAAGTTCGACAAAACGCCGGAACCGGTTGGCGGGAAATCAAAAGCCAAGTTCTCCATTTTCGTCGTGCAAAAACATGACGCCTCCCGCCTACACTACGATTTCCGGCTGGAAGCCGGCGGGGTTTTGAAAAGCTGGGCAGTGCCCAAGGGGCCTTCTATGAAGACCGAAGACAAAAGGCTTGCAATGATGGTCGAGGACCATCCTTATGATTACAAGGATTTTGAAGGGATGATTCCTAAGGGAAATTACGGAGCAGGCACTGTGATGGTTTGGGATTTTGGAAATTATTTGGCGCCTGGTGCAAAGAGCAAAATCGAAAGCGAGAAGATGGTCAAAGCAGGGCTTCGCAAGGGTGAAATTAAACTTGTCTTGAATGGAAAAAAACTGCGTGGCGGTTTTGTTTTGGTCCATACAAAAGGGCAAGCCGATAACGCTTGGCTTTTGATCAAAGAGAAAGATGAATTTGTTTCCAAGGCAGATGCGACAAAACAAGACAAGTCCGCAAAGACAAAGAGAAGTCTTGGGCAAATCGCAAAAGCCGAAGATAAAATTTGGCACTCAAACAGAAAAAAGTAGAGCCATTGCGAGGCGACATAGTCGCCGTGGCAATCTTCGGAGTTTGCTTCGCTTCGCTCGCAATGACGATAAAAAACATGCCTCATTTTATTAAACCAATGCTCACAACATTAGTTGACCAGCCTTTTGATGATCCTGCCTGGATTTTTGAGCCAAAGTGGGACGGGTTTCGGGCAATTGCTGTTTTAGAGGACCGTCCTCGAAGGGCCGTCCTTTATTCACGCAATCAAAACATCTTCCGGCAATTTGCCCCGGTCAGCGAAGCCTTGCAAAAACTTCCGCTGTCGGCTGTTTTGGACGGGGAAATAATTGCCGCTGACTCAAAAGGCAAAACTTCTTTTCAGATTCTGCAGAATTACCAAAATAATGGCAAGGGCCAGTTGATTTATGAAATTTTTGACCTCCTTTTCCTTCATGGCAAAGATCTGCGGCACTTGCCGCTGTTGGATCGCAAAAAACTTCTGAAAGCGTACCTGTCCAAAAACCGAAGCAAACATCTGCGATTATCGCCTTTTTTAAGAAAAAAAGGAACCAAAGTCTTTGCCCAGGCAGTAAAAAAAGGCACTGAAGGCATAATCGCAAAAAAAGCAGACAGCCAATATCTATCCGGCCAGCGAACAAGGCTTTGGCTCAAGATCAAAACTCATCTGCGGCAAGAAGCAATAATCATCGGCTTTACCGAGCCAACCGGCGGAAGAAAATATTTCGGCTCCTTGCTCCTTGGAGTGTACGAAGATGGCAAATTGAAATTTGTCGGCCATACCGGCAGCGGGTTTGACGAAGATGACCTTCGAGATATTCATGCCAAGCTCAAAACCATTGTAACCAAAACTTCTCCTTTGCAAATCAATCCAAAAAGCCGGACCAAGGCTTATTGGGTCAAGCCAAAACTGGTTGCGGAAATCTCGTTTGCAAAATGGACTTCTGAGGGCATTATGAGGCAGGCAATTTTCATGGGCCTGCGTCCAGACAAGAAACCTAAGGAAGTAAAAAGGGAAATCCCAAAATAAAACCAGATCCCGAAACGAGTTCGGGATGACAGATGAACACATATGAAATATTTTGACAAAGAACTAAAAATCGGAAGGCAAATAGTCAAAGTCAGCCATTGGAATAAAATCTACTGGCCTGATGAAGGCTATACCAAAGGCGATCTGGTTGAGTATTACCAGAAAATTTCAAAGTATATTTTGCCTTACCTCAAGGATCGTCCGGAATCATTGAACCGGCATCCAAACGGAATCAATGGCAAAAGCTTTTTCCAGAAAAATATCAAATACAATTTGCCTAATTGGATTGATACTGCTTTTGTTCAGACTGAAAATCGAAAAATTAACTACATAGTTTGCAACAATCAGGCAACTTTGGCTTATTTGTCAAACTTGGGCTGCATTGAGCTAAATCCCCTAAATTCGCGCTTCAAAACCATTGACTATCCTGACTACATGGTCATTGATCTTGATCCTGAAGATATCTCATCTGACAAAGTGGTGGAAGCAGCGCAAGCAGTGCATAAAATTTTGGAAAAACTGAAGGTTCCCAATTTTGCCAAAACCTCCGGGGCTTCAGGCATGCATATCTATGTCCCAATGGGGGCAAAATATGATTATGAGCAAACCAAGCAGTTCGGCAGATTGGTCGCAACTCTTGCTTACCAGCAGACCAAATCCTTCACCAGCCTGGAACGTATGCCAAAAAACCGGAAAAAGAAGGTTTATCTTGATTTTCTGCAAAATAACCCGGGACAAACTTTGGCAGCACCCTACAGCGTGCGGCCCAAACCCGGAGCAACCGTTTCAACTCCGCTTGAATGGAAAGAAGTGAAAAAGGGCTTGGACCCAAAAAAATTCACAATCAAAACTATTCTCAAACGGCTTGAAAAAAAAGGCGATTTATTTAGGCCCATACTCGGGAAAGGAATCGACCTAAAAAAAACTTTAAGCAAAATATAAAAATTTCCCAACAATACCCCATACTGACAAAAAATGCTATCGCTGAATTTGTCAATATGGGTAAAAATACCTACAAGTTATAATTGTTGGGGAAACAAAAAAAACCGCTCAGCGGTTTTTTTTAATGCAGATGAATACAGATTCGAAGCTAAAATTATCCTAGTAACAAAAGCAGGAACATGATTACAATTCCGAAACAAAATGCCACCAGCTGCATAAACGCGTTGCCAGTCCGTTCTTTATGAATTTCCGGGATCAAGTCAGCGATTGCGATATAAATAAACGATCCTATGCCCAAGGCAATCAAAACGGACAAAACAATCTCGCTGCCGCCATAAACCAGAGCAAAAATAGTTCCCAAAACAGCCGTAAGGCCGGTGAGTAAATTAAAAATTACAGCCCTTATCGGCTTAAACCCGGCGTAAATCAACACGCCAAAATCTCCGATTTCCTGGGGAATTTCGTGCAAAATAACCGCCAACGTTGTAGCAATTCCCAGCTCAATGCTGATCAAATACGCGCCCCCGATAATCAGCCCGTCAATAAGATTGTGGACCGCGTCCCCCAACAAATTCAGAATTGCCACAGGGTGAGGATGGGCATGCTCCTGCTCATCCATGCTCTCGCCATGGTGGTGATGCCAGTGGATGTATCGCTCGAGGAAAAAAAACCCGATGATCGAAAACAAAATTATCAGGGAAATTTTGAAATTGAACCGGCCGGATTCGACAAGCTCGGGAAAAAGGTGGATAAACACGTCCCCGAGCAGGGCTCCCGCTGAAAAGCTGATCAAATAAGCCAGGGTTTTATTCCCAAAAACCTTGCTTAGCCGAAGGGAAACGACAGCCACTACAGAAATCAGGCTGACTACTATAACGCTTAAAATTGCATAAACTGAGGGATTCATGACATGTTTATTCTTTGCTCTTATTCTATCGGATTCGTTTGCTCGCGTCCACTTTTAAGTTTTGTTATGGTACATTCCCCTTCCCATAATCCCAATTTGTTGGTTCGCGCGTATTTCTCGGCCGCTCGAAATTCCTCGGATTTGGAAATATCCGGAGGATATGGATAAGCAAACGCGTAGCCTTGTTTAACTAATTCTAAATTAATAAAAGTTCCGTCTTCCAGATAAACAAAACCCAGCCAGCGGCCGTATAAATCCTTGGCCGAAACATCCTTGTAAAATTTTATGGTCTTTCCTTCCACCAGGCTTTTATTTTTTTCCGCGGCTTCATGGGCAAAACACTGGACAGGCTTCCGCTTATCGAATTCTTCCGGGGTATCGATGCCGACATAACGCAGGCGCTCACCGTTAATCAAAGTTACCGTGTCTCCATCCACTGCTTGCGCCACCTTGATCGGCACCCCTTGCTGGGCCGAAATGGACCGGTCATAAGAAATTCCCGCGACTTGCGGATAAACTCGAAAAACGCGGCTGTTGTAATAGAACCCGAAAATAACCGCCGCGAGCCCAATCAGAAAATAAGAAATTTTATTTCTCATTTACAATCTTTGTTTCCTCAAAAGCACTGCATTGAACGCGACAATCACCGTGCTTGCGGACATCAACACAGCCGCTATCGCCGGCTGAAGAATAATTCCTTTGGAAGCCAAAATGCCGGCGGCCAAAGGAAGCGCTATAAGATTGTAGCCGGTTGCCCAAAAAAGATTCTGGATCATTTTCCTGTATGTCAGGTTTGAAAGATGAATGATCTTGGGAATATCGCGCGGATCGTTCTTGACCAGGATTATACCGGCTGACTCAATCGCGACATTTGTGCCGGCCCCAATGGCGATTCCCAAATCAGCCTGGGTTAATGCCGGCGCGTCATTGACCCCATCACCCACCATCGCTACTTTTAATCCTCTGTTTTGCAGAACTTTAACCTTTTCGGATTTTTGGTCCGGCAAAACGCGGGCAAAATATTCATCAATGCCAAGTTCGGAAGCAACCCATTTTGCCACATCCTCGGCGTCTCCGGTGATCATGGCAATCTTAAGCCCGTAATTTTTCAAAAGCCTTATTGCTTCCCTTGATTCTTCCCGAATTTGGTCGGCAAGCGCAATGCTTCCAGCGACCTTATTATCCGCGATCAGGTGAACCACGGTCTTTCCTTGTTTTTCAAGCAATTTCACTTGTTCGTGGTGCTCTGGCTCAAATTCGAGGTTAAGTTTGGAAACAAGGATATCGCTTCCGACAAAGACTTCTTTGCCCTCAATTTTTGCCCTGCTTCCTTGGCCCGCGATTCTTTGGAAGTCAGTTGGTTCTAAAATTTTAATGCTTTTGCTTTGCGCGTCTCTCAATATCGCTTGCGCTATCGGATGCTCTGATCTTGAATTGACTGACGCGGCAAATGTCAGGACTTTGTCAGCGACAAATCCAGGCGCTGGAATTATTTGATCAACTCCAAACTCGCCTTTTGTAAGCGTGCCGGTTTTATCAAACAGCACAACGCCGATTTTGCGCGCGGCCTCAAGAGACAACCTTTGCTTCACCAGCAAGCCGTTGCGGGCGGCCATTGTAGTTGAGATGGACGCAACCAAAGGAACAGCCAAACCCAAAGCGTGAGGGCAGGCAATCACCAATACCGCGACCAGACGCTCGGTTGCCACAACAATCCCGGCATCGGCAAAAATCCACGCCGCAAAAGTAATTAAGCCTGAGGCAATGGCCACGATTGTCAAAATAAACGCGGCGCGATCCGAAAGCATCTGCAGCCGGGATTTTGAAGCCTGGGCCTCCGCGACCAATCGCATAACTCCCGCCAGAAAAGTATGCTCGCCAATCTGGCCTACCCGGACCTTAAGGCCGCCATCGCCGTTAATGGTTCCCGCGATCACTTTTTCTCCCACAGCCTTATCAACCGGCTTAGATTCCCCGCTGACCATTGATTCATTTAATTCAGAACGGCCTTCAATAATTTCCCCGTCTGCCGGGACTTTAGCCCCAGGCTTCACGATTACGACATCTCCTACCGCAAGCTCCCCAAGCGGGATGTTTACAATTTTTCCGTCCCGAAGAACGTCGGCAGTATCAGGCAAAAGCTTTGCCAGTTCCTTAAGCGCGCCCCGCGCCCCGGCAACAGCCCGCATCTCAAGCCAATGTCCAAGCAGCATAATGGTTATAAGCGTCGCCAGCTCCCAAAACAAAGTCATCCCTGCGCGAAAAACCTGAAAAACACTGAACAAATAGGCGGCGGATACCGCGATCGCGATCAGGGTCATCATGCCTGGAAGCCGGCCGCGCAATTCCCTGTACGCGCCTGCCAAGAAAACCCATCCGCCATAAAAAAACACAACAGACCCGAGCACTAATAAAATCCAATTGCTTCCGATCACTTCTCTAAATGAAAAAAACACTATCGGGATAGTAAGAACCAGGCTTATCCAAAACTTCCGCAAGAACATGTCAGTTGAGTGTCCTGCATGTTTTCCAATATTTTGACTTTTTAATTTTTACAAGGCTCATCCCGCACTCCGGGCACATTCCGGGCCGATCCTGCGCGATTTCGGGATGCATGGGGCAAGTGTAATTATCGTGGTTCATAAGTTTGGGGATTATTTTTTCTTGAAAAAAAGTAGCTGGCCAAAAAAGTCGTAATCGGGACGGCCAAAATAAGAGCCGTGGATCCCACCAAAGTCCGGATGATTTCTTCCGCAATAAATTCCGCGTTTAAGATTACCCATAAAGGCTGGCCCCGGTCTGCTTGGAAGAACAAAAACATTGGAAGAGAGGCTCCGGCGTAGGCTAAAAACAAGGTGTTTACCAGCGACGCTATATGTTCCCGGCCGACTGATGTCCCCCGCTGGTATAGCTGTTTTAAAGTAAGCTGGCTTCCGGCGCGCCGAATTTCTTCAACCGCGGCTGACTGGGACGTGGTAATATCGTCCAGCACGCCCAAAACGCCGAGGATAATTCCTCCCAAAAGAAGGCCTTGAAGGTTTAATCGCGGGAAGTCCCCAAGCTGAAGATAAAACGCCTGCTCGCTTCCAAGCCCGAACAGCTTGCCAAAGGACACAAAAGCAAACGACAAGATTGAGGCCAACCCAAGCGTGATCAGCGTGCTTACCAAAGCAATGGATGTCCGCTTATTAAACCCATGCGAAAGGTAAATGGAAACCAGGGCTATGATTAAGGCGGCAATCAGGCTTATTAATACGGGATTTTTTCCGGCGATGATTTGAGGGACCACAAACTTGGCGATTACCAACACTGTCACTCCCAAACCCAGGATTGAGGTCAGCCCTTTCCAGCGGGCAAACGCGACGGCTACCAGAAAAAAGAAAATAACGATCAGAATAAGCGAAGGGAGCCGGTAAGTATCCGCGATATAATATTCGCTCAAAACCTCGGAACTGACTTTATAGACTATTACCTTCTCGCCCTTGGAAAGCCCCTCCCCGCCGTTTAAGGTCATTACCCCGTTGTCCGGTATTTCCACTTCTTTACCTGACTCCGGACCGCTCAAAAGCTTCACGCGATAAGTTTGGGAGCGATAAATCGCGCCGTCGGGCAATTGTTCTTCTTCATTCCGCAAAACTTCCAAAACCTCTGCTCTGTAAAACTCCTCGGCCGGAATATGTCCTGCTTCAAGCGGCTCCTCTTGAGCCTTCAGCGCAAACGGAAGAAGCAAGCCTACAACCAAAACCAGATTCAATAAAATAATAGTCGGTTTCTTAAACATGGCTTTCTTTAATTATCTTACTCCGCAGCTTGTCGCGCCTTCTTTATGGGAATCCATCATCTTTTGCATTCTTTGGTAAGCGGAGCCGGAAGAATATTTTTTGCTCAAAATTTCCTCAGGCGCTGTCATGGTCCATTGCAGCCCCTGCGTGGTTAGATACTGTTCAACTACGCGATAATTATTTTCAAACCAGTAAACATTTACCGCAAGAGCCAAGTCATAGATCTGGCCTGCTTCAAGATTCTGCGATACCGCAAGCGTAAGAAGTCCCAGCATGGCCATGCCATGATTGCAATCAGGAAAATGAGTGGAATTATCGCAGCAAGGCCTGAAAATTTTCTTGGAAATATGCTCAAGCATTGCCTGCTGGCCCGGGTTCAGGTTTATCCACTCGTGCCTTGAATAGTGATCCATTGCCTGCGAGCTTGAAAGACTGAAACCTCCGGTGGAAGCAAAATTTTCAACCTTGAAATTAGGGTTTGCCATTTCGCCTTTTTCCAAAATCTCGTTCTTGTTGCTCAAGCCCAGCGCCCACAAAAAATTCAGGAAAACCTGGGAATTGTCGCGCGTCAGCTTTACTTTTCCAGGCCGGAAGTTTGCAAACTCCTCATACACTCGTCTGTCCCCATACAAAGCCATTAGCTTCTGCTCGTCCAAGGCCCCTGCTTCGATCAATTTTGTTCCAATATCTCCCCATTCGACTGGTAAAACTGTCCCGCCATTTGCCAAAATCTGGTCTATGGTCAGATATTTGGGATCCACCACAGACCGGGGAAGCCGTTGAACCAGAAGGGCTGTTAAAACAAGCAGTGCCACAGCGCTGACCCTATAAGGATCTATTTTTAATTTTTGTATTAAGCCCATTTGATCTTATTTTTTTATTGAATTATATAACGCGGCAAACAGCCAGACTGCCAAGACAGCAACGATATTCCAAATGATGAGACCGGAAACAAACGTCCCGAAATTGATGACGTTTGGACCGAAATTGTCCATCATGTGCAAACCGTAGCGCATAAAACCCGGCCGCATCCCGGGAAGAAGCGCCACTCCCAAGAAACAAACCGCGTATACGATGCTGATCCAGGCCGCGGTAACCTTCAAAACCCTATTTGTATTAATCATGTTATTGTTAATAATTAATAATTAATAATTA
>JACQHB010000009.1 GCA_016199215.1 Candidatus Doudnabacteria bacterium
GCAGGCAGGGAGGACTCGCCGCCTCATTTTGTGAGGTCAGCCTCGCCCATCTTTCCATGGGCGGGAACTTTTTTTGGTGCGCGGGAGAGGACTCGAACCTCCACGCCCGTGAGGGCACCAGCACCTCAAGCTGGCCTGGCTACCAAGTTACAGCACCCGCGCAAAATTGCTTAACGATTATATCTGAAAAATAGCCTCTTTTCAAGCCTGGATAAAAAATCTGATCCAAGCGGGTGCTATTGACAAAATGCTTGGTTTATGCTAAGCTTTACAGTTGCGTACCCCAGCCTGGTTCGTCCAGGCGGGGTTAGGCAACAAAGATGCTCGTTCCAGTTTTAAAATTACCGGTCGTCAAAATTCGGCATTAAGCCAAATTTTGCGACCTGCTTTCTCGATCGGATGAGCCGATCTGCGAAGGCTAATTTTAAAACGGAACTTCGCGTTACAGAAGAAAAGGTAAGTTCTTTACAAAGGTCAAACCAAGCTTTATCTTTCTTTCTTTTTTCTGCAGTCTGCCAAAGAGCAGACAAGCCGGCTTAAGCCCAAACTTAAGTTGGCTGAAAAAACGGATGATTGATCAAAGCGGGGAAGATTTTTATTAAATGACATCACGAGATGTTAGGCTTAGCATCAGTGAGCAGATCGTCATAATCGGTTTGCTTATCAGTCTGCCAATGCTGCTTTTCCCGGTAACCGCCGATGCTCAAACCCAAACCAAACCTCGCCTTGTCTTTGAAATAAAAAATTTTCCAATGATTTCCATTCCCGACCAAACGTCTATTCCCCAAATCCCGATTATAGTAGAGAGCGAGGTAATCACAGCCGAACCTCCTATTGATCCCGATCTAAGGATAGTAGGTGACAAAGTATATATGGATGAACCTCAAATCCGCGCTTACGTATGTCCAAAACTTGGCAATAAGTGCAACATCTTCGTTGCCATCTTAAAGGCTGAAAACGGAACGCACGAATGCACCAGGGACAACAAGGGGCTGAATAAAAACGGATCAATCGACGTGGGACTGGCTCAAATCAACTGGAACTCTAGATATAACCCGCCATATTCCATCGATCAGCTGCGGGACTGTAAGTTCAACCTGGATATAGCATTGAAAAAAGTAGAGGCTCGGGGATTTCAACCTTGGGTCGCATATAATAAGGGTCTTTACAAAAAACATCTAAAAACAGCAAGTCAAACAAATTAAATAGAGCCCTCCTAACTGGAGGGCTTTTAAAAACCCCAGTTTCAAATTATAATACCAAGGCAAACTTGGGTCTGGTGGCCGAGCGGTTAGGCAGGGCTCTGCAAAAGCTCTTACAGCGGTTCAACTCCGCTCCAGACCTCCAAAATTTAGCGTCGGGATAAAATGCCCGGGTGGTGGAACTGGTATACACGAAAGACTTAAAATCTTTTGCCCGCAAGGGCTTGCGAGTTCGAGTCTCGCCCCGGGCACCAACAACAAAGTATCCACACTAGGGGAATTGACATATCCTTCAGGAATTGCTAAGGTATCAGCTGCATATCCCTCATGGACATTATCCGAAAAATAAAACCACTAAAGGCGTCTTTTGAAAAACTAACCCATCCTCAAAAATTGGTTTTGGTTTTGGTTCTTATAAGTTTGGTGACTTTATTGATCCCTCACCAAAGTTTTGCCGCCTTGGGAAGAAACGAAAAACAGCAACCGCTGGTTTTCGTAATTGGCGATCATCTAGACTTTATCGCGGCGGCAAACAAGCAAGCCAAATCTGATTACCAAACAAGGAAGCTCGAGCAAGAATTGATGCGAAAACAGAAATTGGCAAAAAAAGTGGCGGCCTATCTTGGCTCCTACGGCTCACCGCTTTCCGCTTACAGCTCTGATTTAATTGAACTTAAAAATTGGAAGAAAATCCTGGCCTTGGCCAATGCCGAAAGCTCCTTCTGCCGAAAATATCCGGCTTCCAAAGCCAACTGCTGGGGTGTAGGCGGGGCATCACTTTGGGATTTCGGAGATGATTTGGGACAAGGGATAAAGGCAATGGACAAATTTTTGAATGCTTATCCCAAAAGATCAAACATAAAATATTCTTCTATGCCGTTTGACCGAATGAACGGATTGTACAAACAGCCGGCGGCGGATCACTGGGTACAAAATACTCAAGGGGTGTATAATGATTTAACTCAAATTGAAAAAAGCGTCTGAAACAAAAAAACCGCCCAGCAGGCGGTTTTTTTGTCTGCGTTATTCCTTTGCGGGTTCCGGCTGCGGTTCCGCGGTTAAGGCTCTTAACGATAACCCCAAGCGGTGTTCTTGCGGTTCTATGGAAATAATCCGAAATTCATAGTCCTGCCCGATCTTTACAAATTGTTCCGGGTCTTTAACTTCTTCATTGGAGAGCTCAACGGAATGGACTAGGCCGTAAATATCTGGATCCAGCTCCACGAAAGCGCCAAAGGGCATAAGCTTGGTTACTTTGCCCCTAACTTTTTGACCGACCTCATATTTCTTGATCGATTCAAGCCAGGGATCAGGCTGCAGGCGCTTGATTGAAAGAGAAATCCGGTCCTTGTCGATGGAAATGATCTGCGCTTTGACTTTTTGGCCGACCTTGAACAAATCCTTGGGATGATCGATCCTGCTCCAAGCCAATTCTGAAATATGGACCAGGCCTTCCAAGCCATTGCCGAATTTCATGAAAACTCCAAAGTCGACAATTCCGGAAATATCCCCCTCAACAACATCTCCAATCTTCAATTTTCCGATCTTGCCGCGAAGCTCGTCTTCGAATACTGCTTTTTCGGATACAATCAATTTTTCATCCTCTGGGTCCGCGGTAATGATCATCACGGCAAACTCCGAACCAACGTAGCCCTTAAGGACTTCCAAGATCCTGTTCTTGTCTCCTTCTTCCACCCTTGGGTAGTGTTCGGACGAAAGCTGGGAGACCGGGAGAAATCCGATAATCGAATTAATCTCGACCATCAACCCGCCTTTGTTGGCTTCTAAGATCTTGGTCTTGATCACCTCGCGGGTGCGCATTCGTTCGGTTAGTGTCTGCCAAACTCTTTCCTGGCCGGCTTGGCGGAAAGACATCTCGATATTTCCTTCCTTATTTTCCGATTCGACAACCGAGGCAAAGACCTTGTCGCCAATCTTCAGATTCCCTAAGCGGACCGAGTCATCAAAAAGCTCGCGCCCCCTTACGGTGCCCAGGCCATACCCTTCGATGTCGATATAGACCTCGTTCTTGCCGACCGACAGTATCACTCCTTCCAGCACGTCTCCAATTTTTGGAACCTTGATCTCAGCTCCATCGGCTGAAAGCAGGTCCTGCATGGTCCTGAAATCTTGATTTGCTATTGCGGTTTTTGTCATTGACTAAAACTGTCTTTAGCCGTTCGACGCTGCGACAGCTAAAGCCTTTCTTTACGCTTATAATTAAGCCTTAAGATTATAGGCAAAAAGCCCGGAAAAATCAACCCCTTATATCGGCCTTTTTCCTTCTCAAAAAGGCAAAAATTTGGTAAAATAATTATGCTTAAGTAACGCCTGCTTTATGACAATAACCTGGTTTGGGTTGTCCAGTTTTAAAATAGTTGGCAAAGACCTCACCCTCATCACTGATCCCTTTGGAAAGGAAAGCGGACTTGCGCCCGTCAGGGGTGGAGCGGACGTGGTGGTTTGCTCAAACCCCCAAAATCCCTTATCCAATAACTTCTCTTCGATCTCGGGGGAGCCTTTTGTTATCACCGGGCCAGGTGAATATGACGTCAAGGGCGCGTTTATCATCGGTATTGCCTCCGTCAGCAAAGAAAGCGTAGCCAGCACCATCTTCAGCATAGAGGTGGAAGACATCCGAATAGCTTTCTTGGGTCTAACCAAACAAGCGCCGCTGACCGAACAGCAAAAAGAGGCCTTAGAAGGAGCTGATATGGTGCTCATCCCCGCGGGGAATAAAGAGGCTCTGGGTTTTGAAGACGCGGCGAAAATTGCCACGCAACTTGAACCGTTTATCGTAATCCCTCATTCTTACAAAATTGCCGGGCTTGCGGGAAATTTTGATAAATTAGACAAGTTCCTGCAAGAAATGGGAGGGAAACACCAGGAGCTCGATAAGTTAACCTTGAAGAAAAAAGATTTAAACGGAGAGTCCACGGACTTAATTGTCTTAACCGCCCAGCGATGAAAAAACTTCAGCAGTTACTGGCAAAAGTCCAAAACAAGCCCTACGAGACCAAGCTTAAAATACTTTGGTCAACCACGCTTTTGGTAGGGATCCTGTTGATCTCGCTGTGGCTGCTGGATTTGAAATCAACAGTTTCAAAGTTAGGGAATAACGATAGCCCGCAAACAAACAATTCGGCTGTAACTTCAAAGCAATTTATCAAGTTGGAAAGGGCCGAAGTGGCAGACGGATCCACAAAAATTTTTTTCAGCGCGAGCAACGACACTGACGACATTCTTAACTTTTCTACAATAAACGACATCCGGCTGGACGTCAGCAAAAGCGGAGTTAAACCGGCAAAGATTCTGGACAGGCAAAGCAAACCCTTTGTCCAAAAAATCCTCTCCAAATCGCAAGAGTTTGGCACTCTAGTTTTCAGCGGCTCAATGGAAGGATCCGGAGAAATCATTTTTGACCAATTGTATTTCGAGAAACACCCAGAGAGTCTTTTTAAAGAAATCATCCAAATTGATTTTGACGGACTTGCGAAAAACCAAGAATTAAGAAATTAACAGACCATAATGGCAAAAACTGAAAAACTAGAGCCTGCAAACAATATGGGGAAGGTGAACCAGCGCGCGATTGAGCGGGAAATGGAAGAATCTTACCTTGATTACGCGATGAGCGTGATCGTATCCCGCGCGCTTCCGGACGTCCGCGACGGCCTTAAGCCCGGAGGGCGCCGCATTCTTTATGCTATGTCCGAACTGGGCCTGCGGCCAAGCGTCAAATTCCGCAAATCCGCGGCTGTGGTCGGCGAAGTTTTGGCTAAATATCATCCTCATGGCGATATCGCCGTTTATGATACCTTGGTCCGTATGGCACAGGATTTCGCCATGCGCTATCCCTTAGTTGATGGCCAGGGTAATTTCGGCTCAATGGATGGCGATGCTCCAGCAGCCATGCGTTATACAGAAGCGCGTATGATGGCTTTGGCCGAGGAGATTTTAGCTGATTTGGACAAAGACACGGTGGACTGGATGGACAACTATGACGCCACCCGAAAAGAACCCAAGGTTTTGCCAGCCAAAGTCCCCCAGCTCCTGCTTAATGGAACCCTGGGGATTGCCGTGGGCATGGCCACTGACATCCCCCCTCATAACCTCAACGAAGTCGCTGACGCCACAATCAAACTGATTGACGAACCCGCCGCGACCACGGAAGACCTGATGGAAATAATCAAAGGACCGGATTTCCCAACTGGCGGGTTTATTTATGATTGGAACAGCATCAAACAAACTTATGCCACAGGCAAGGGGCCGATTGTTATGCGCGCCAAAACGGAAATTATTGAGGAAGGCGGCCAGCATAAGATTATCATCAATGAAATTCCTTACCGAGTAAACAAGGCTTCGCTGCTTGAGCAATTCGCCAATCTGGTCCGGGACAAAAAAGTGGAAGGAATTAGAGACTTGCGAGATGAGTCTGATAAGGACGGGGTTAGGATAGTTATTGAGCTTAAGAAAGAAGGGCTGCCGAACAAAATTCTCAACCAATTGTTCAAGTACTCAAGCCTCCAGGAGACCTTCCACGTAAACATGCTGGCTTTGGTTGATGGAATTGAACCGCAGGTCCTGAACCTAAAAAATATTCTGGAATACTTTATCAAACACCGCCAGGAGGTAGTCGTCCGCCGCACTCAGTTTGATCTTCAAAAAGCCAAGGATCGGGCGCACATTTTGGAAGGGCTGAAAAAAGCGCTTGACCATATTGACGCTATAATTCAGACGATCAAAAAATCCGACACCACAGAAGAAGCTCACGCCCAATTAATGAGCAAGTTCAAGCTATCCGACAAGCAGGCAGCGGCCATTCTCCAGATGCAGCTTAGAGCCTTGGCTGGACTTGAGAGGAAAAAAGTAGATGACGAACTTAAAGAAAAGCGGAAGCTGATCGAAGAATTGGAAGGGCTCTTAAAAAGCGCCAAAAAAATCAAGGAAGTGATTAAGAAAGAACTGACGGAACTTAAAGAGCAATTCGGAGACGAACGCAAAACCACCTTGGTTAAAACACCGATTGGCGAATTTAAGGTGGAAGACCTGATTCCAGAAGAGCAGGCAATAGTTATCGTTACCAAATCCGGATATGTAAAACGGGTGCCCCCGCAGACTTACAAAACCCAAGGCCGCGGAGGGAAGGGGGTAATTGGCATGACCACAAAGGAAGAAGACGTGGTCGAATGGCTCAAGACTTCCAATACGCACGACGACATCTTGTTCTTCACCAACAAGGGCCGGGTGTTTGCCACTAAAGTTTATGAACTACCAGAAGCCTCAAGGGTTGCCCGGGGCCAAGCCTTGGTAAATTTCCTTGACCTGCCCAATGATGAAACGGTTAAAAGCATCCTGACAATCTCTAAAAAAACTCCAGGCAAATATTTGGTTTTGGCAACCAAAGCCGGGATAATTAAAAAAACCCCCATTGAGGAATTTGCCAAAGTACGAAAATCCGGTTTGATCACCATAAAACTCAAAGGCAACGACGAATTAAAATGGGTGAAGTACTCAACCGGAAATGATGATATCATCCTATCAACTTCCAATGGCCAAGCCATTCGATTTGATGAAAAAGATGTGCGCCCCATGGGACGAACCGCTTCGGGTGTACGGGGAATGCGCCTCAAAAAAAATGACAGCCTGATCAGCATGGACTTGGTCAACAAATCGGATAAAATTGATAATCTTCAGCTTTTGATCGTTACGGAAAACGGCCTGGGCAAAAAAACTGATCTTAAATTCTACAAACGCCAGCATCGCGGGGGGTCGGGGATCAAGACTTTAAAAGTCAGCCAAAAAACAGGAAAAATTATATCTTTGCACGTAATTGACAAGTCCGAAGAGCATGATTTGGTCGTGGTTTCACGCTTGGGTCAGACCTTGCGAACTCCAATAGGAAAAATTTCAACCTTGGGTCGAGCTACCCAAGGAGTGCGGATTATGACTTTGGATGACAAAGACCTGGTTGCTTCTACCACAATTCTATAATCATGCTTTACGTTGTCGCCACCCCAATCGGCAATCTTAAGGATATGACGCTGCGCGCGATCGAAACCCTTAAGCTTGCTGATTTTATTATTGCCGAGAACCCTGGTCATAGCGCGAAGCTTTTGCGTCATTACGAAATCGGAAATAAAAAAATATTTCAATTTGCCGAGCACAACGAACACAGGGCCCTGCCAACGCTAATCGCCAATCTCAAATCCCAAACCGGCGCTCTAATCACTGACGCCGGTACTCCCGGAATTTCAGATCCAGGCTTCCGCTTGGTCCGGGCTTGCGTGGAAAATGGCATTAAGATTGCTCCAATTCCAGGCCCTTCCGCGGCGATCGCCGCGCTTTCCGCTTCCGGACTGGCCACGGACCGCTTTTTGTTCCTGGGCTTTGCTCCAAGGACCGAAATTAAATTAACCAGGATTATTTCATTGGGAAAAGCAGTCGAAAGCACCGTAATATTTTACGAATCACCATTTAGGATAATTAAAACATTGCAATTTATTGCAAAACATTTCCCAGACTGCCATGCAGTAGTGGCCCGGGAACTAACCAAGGTCTACGAAGAATTTTTACGAGGAGCGCCCTCTGAGATTTTAGAACAGCTAACCAAGAACCGGGCCAAAGGGGAATTTGCTGTTCTAATTTCATTTAAATAGATTCCGGCTTATGATCCAATTCTTAAGAGACAGGGAACTGACCAAAAGAATCTCACCCTTTTTGCAAAAAGGGTGGTCGCTGCTTGATATAGGAACCGGTAGAGGAACAATGGCACTACTTCTTAGACAACAAGTGGGAGTTGAGCCAACACTGACGGACGTTGTCAACCAAAACCAAACGGATCTTCCATGGGTAAATATGATCTCAAATGCTAGAGTTGATGTCGCGGATAAATCTTTTGACGCGGTTAGCCTAATCTTTGTGCTTCACCATGTCCAAACAAAACAGGAGCAGGAAAAATTAATTCAAGAGGCCGCAAGAATCGCCCGAAAAAGAATTGTTATTCTTGAAGACACCCCGAATTCAAAAATTAGTTGGCTAATGAATGCTGCCTGGGATTGGATTATGAACGCGCCCAAGGGGATACCCGTGCCATTTAATTTTCGGTCAAAAAAAGAATGGCAAGAGCTGTTTGATAAAACAGGGCTTAATGCCAAGGCCTATTCTTTTCGCCCTTTTTGGCCGGTTATGTTAACTTACCAACAGACCCTTTTTGTAATTGATTTAATATAAGATATGTCCGGACACTCCAAGTGGGCGACAATCAAAAGGCAGAAAGCGGTGACTGACGCCAAGCGCGGACAAGCCTTTACTAAACTTGGCCGCAACATAACAATCGCAGTAAAGGAAGGCGGCGGACCGGACCCTTCCTTCAATTTCAAATTAAGAATGGCTGTTGACCGGGCCAAAGACGCGGGCATGCCTGCTGACAACATTGACCGGGCAATCAAGCGGGGATCGGGCGAGGGCAAGGAAGCGTTGGAAACAGTTGTTTACGAAGGCTACGGCCCTTTTGGAACCGCATTCCTAATTGAAGCGGTTACTGATAATCCCAACCGAACAACCAGCAACATTAAGCATATTTTTGGCAGTTATGATGGAAATTTGGGAACAAAAGGATCAGTTGCTTGGCAATTCAACACCAAGGGGCAAATCCTCATAGAGCGAGACAGGGAGGATTTGGCCGACTTAGAGCTTAAGGCAATCGATGCCGGAGCCGAAGACGTTAGAGAATCCGAGGAAGGGTTGGAGGTGTATACCTTACCAATGGATTTGCAAAAAATAAAAGACTCCATGCTTAAGGCCGGAGCAAAAATTGCTAAAGCTGACGTGATCCAGGAGTCAAGTCAAGGAGTTAATTTAACCGAAGATCAAAAGGTGAAAGTGAACAGACTGTTTGAAGAATTAGAAAATGACGATGATGTAATCGCGGTGCACACGAGCGCAAATTTATAAAGATATTGGGTACTGGATATTAGATACTAAATTATCACCAATATCTAATATCTAATATCTAATATCTATTTTATGAGAATCTTGGGAATTGACCCTGGCATTGGCCGGACCGGGTATGCTATTTTGGAACAAAACGATAAAGATATCGTTCTTAGATCTTGCGGCTGTATCGAGACAAAACCAGGAAAGCCGGAAGCTGACCGGCTTTTGGAAATAAAAAAGGACTTGGTTAATTTGATTAAAAAATGGAAGCCGGAAACAGTCTGCGTGGAATCTTTGTTTTTTGCCCAAAATGTAAAAACCGCCATGGCTGTTGGCCAGGCTAGGGGAGTGGTGATTGTAACTGCGGCCGAATATAGTCTAAAGCTGGTTGAAGTCACACCTCTACAGGTAAAAATAGCAGCCACCGGTTATGGCAAGGCGGACAAAGCCCAGGTCCAGCGCATGATCGTAACTTTGTTGAAACTAAAAAAAATCCCTCGCCCTGATGACGCGGCTGACGCCTGCGCCATTGCTTGGGCCGCAATCGGGAGAGCTAGATATCTATAATTATTTCCATGAGCTCACAAATGTGAGCATTTGGAAATAATATTAACCAAAGAAAAACTGCTCCTGACTAGGAGCAGTTTTTCTTTAAACTTTCAGCTTTATAAACTTTCTCTTGCCGACCTGTAGAACCACGCCGTTGCGCAGGTCCACCATCGTGTCCCATTCGTCAATCACCTCGTCATTGAACTTGACGGCTTTCTGCTGGACCAGCCTTCGCGCTTCACTTTTGCTTGGGGCCAATTTTGTCTCCACCAACAAATCAATGATGTTCTGGGATTTAACTTTCATTTCCGTCATTTGAGTCGGTTTTTCTTTACGGGAAAAAACTTTTTCAAATTCTTTGGCCGCAGCATCCGCGGCTTTTTTCCCGTGATATAGTGTAACCAATTCATGGGCCAATCGTTTTTTTATTAGGCTGGGATTAGTCCCGGCCTTTAATTCTTTCTCATAGCCTTTTACGTCATCAAGAGGAACTCTTGTCGTGAATTGGAAATATTTTATGATCAGATCATCTTTGATCGACATGGTCTTGCCAAACATTTGATTAGGGTCATCCGTAAGGTTGATTACATTCCCCCAAGACGAGCTCATTTTCCTGCCATCTGTTCCTTCGAGCAATTCTGTCATGACAATATCTTGCGGCGCTTGAGCGTAAAGAGGCTGAATGGTCCTACCCGCTAGCAAGTTGAATCTTTGATCTGTGCCGCCCAACTCCACGTCAGCCTTCACCGCCACTGAATCATACCCCTGCATTAACGGATACATCATCTCATGGAAAGACACTCTTTTGCCAGCTTTCAATCGCTTGGCAATAATCTCCCGCGATTCAAATTCATGCAAACCGAAAAGCTGGGCCATCTTGGCAATCTCGATAAATCCTAGCTTGGAAAGCCACTCCGAATTATAATGGGCCTCGGTTTTTTTTGGATCCAGAATCTTAAAAGCTTGGTCCAGATAAGTTTTCATGTTAGCTTTTATCTGCTGCCCTGAAAGCATCGGCCGTTCCGCTTCCTTATCTGAAGTGTCGCCGACCATCCCGGTAAAATCACCGACGATAAAAACGACCTGGTGCCCCAATTCCTGAAACTCCCGGAGTTTCCAAAGCTGGACAGCGCGACCAATGTGAAGATTGGGGCTGGTCGGATCTATCCCCAACTTAACCCTAAGTCTTTTACCACCGTCCAATTGTTTCTTAAGATGATTCAAGTCTATGATTTCGGCAACTGTGCGGGTCAAGATTTCATTGGTTTTTTGATTCATATGTTAATTATACCAGTTTTTTGATACAATTTAAAAGGCTTTGATAAATCTTTATGAATCCCGTTAGAAATTGCGTATCATATACGTTAATAATGATATTGCAATCAACCGGGATAAAATTACAATTAACTTCTAATCATTATTTCTAACGGGATGAACTTCTACCGCTCAAACTGGAACCGGAACCATCGAATGAGTCTTAGGAAAATTTTATGGGGAATTTTGAAAGTTCCTCCAGCGGTTTTCCGAAAAATTCGTTCGGAAAAAAAGCTTGCAAAAAAATTAATCAAATACGGGTTATTCGCCATAGCCGGTTTGATCATTGCCGGAAGTCTGGCTTTCGCCGCCATTGCTTTAAGTCTGCCTGACCCGACCAAGCTTAATGCTCGGGTCGTCCCTGAATCAACCAAAATCTACGCCAGAGACGGAACGACACTTCTTTACGAAATCCATGGCGAGGCCAAACGGACCGTGATTGATTTTAATGAAATTCCGGATAGGGTTAAAAAATCAACTATCGCCGTGGAGGACAAAAATTTTTACCGCAATACAGGAGTTGACTGGAAAGGAATTATTCGGGCCGCTTTGCGCAACGTAAGCTCTGGAAACATAAAAGGACAGGGTGGTTCCACAATTACTCAGCAGTTTGTGAAAAACGCGATTTTAACCCGAGAAAAAACTTTTTCAAGAAAAATAAAAGAAATCGTGCTTGCGATTCAATTGGAACAAAAATTTAGTAAGAATGAAATTCTCAACTTCTACCTAAACGAGATCCCGTATGGCCAAAACGCCTATGGGATTGAGGCGGCTTCTCAAACCTATTTTGGAAAACAGGCAAAAAATCTAAGCCTCGCCGAATCAGCGTACTTGGCTGCCCTTCCGCAGGCTCCGACTTTTTATTCCCCTAACGGCCCCAACAGGGATAAGCTGGATGCGAGAAAAAATTTCGTGCTGGATGAAATGCGATCCGAAGGATACATCACGGATAAGGAACGCGATGACGCGAAAAACGAAAAAGTCACTTTTAATAAAATCCGGGATTCGATATTAGCCCCTCACTTTGTCCTTTATGTTCAAGGACAGCTTGCGGAAAAATACGGCGAGAAAACTCTGGAAGAAGGGGGGCTTAAGGTTATAACTTCGCTTGACTGGAATTTCCAACAAATCGCTGAAAAAGCGGTGAGCGAGGGTGTGGCAAGGAATGAAAAAAGAAACAAAGCGAGCAATGCCGCGCTGGTCGCCATTGATCCCAAAACCGGACAAATTCTGTCTATGGTCGGCTCTCGAGAATATCTCAAGCCAGATTGCGATTATTGCCAAGTCAATGTTGCCTTGCGTGAGCTCCAACCGGGATCCTCTATTAAACCTTATGTCTACGCAACCGCATTTAAAGAAGGCATGAATCCGGCAACCATGCTGGTTGATGTTAAAACGAGTTTTGGCACTTACGGCGGCAAAGACTACAGCCCCTCAAATTATGACGGCAGATCCCATGGACTGCTTTCAATGAGAAAAGCCTTAGCCGGATCCTTAAACGTACCAGCAGTCAAAACCTTGGCCTTAGTCGGGGTGCAAGACGCGATTGATACCATAAAAGACATGGGGATTACTGCTGATCTTAACACGGACCGCTGCGGCCTTTCATTGGTTTTGGGAGGATGCGAAATCAGCCTGCTTGATCACACTTCAGCAATGGGAGTATTTGCTGGTGGCGGAGTCCGTTACGAACCAACCCCGATTCTTAAGATTACCGACAGGAAGGGAAAAGTATTGGAAGAATACAAAGACAAAGGCGGACAAGAAGTCATTGATCCGCAGGTGGCCTACCAGGTGGTCAGTATTATGACTGACAATGATTCCAGGTCGTTTATCTTTGGCGCCAAATCCCCGCTGATCCTTTCGGATCGGGTGGTTGCAGCCAAAACCGGAACTACCCAGGGGTGGAGGGATGGCTGGACCATGGGCTTCACGCCTTCATTGGTCGCAGGAGTTTGGGTGGGTAACAACGACGGAAGTCTAATGAGAGAAGGTGCAGACGGAGTGGTGGTGGCCGCTCCTATTTGGAACCAATTCATGCGAGAGGCTTTAAAAAATACCCAACCCGAACAATTTTTAGAGCCAGCCGGGATCCAACACATTCTGGTCGATTCGGTTTCAGGCAAACTTCCAACGCAATATACGCCTTCGACAAAAACCGATGTTTTTGCAAGCTTTGCCTTACCCAGGGATTTTGATGATGTGCATGTCCCTGTTCAAATTAATAAGCTTAACGGAAAACTCGCCAATAACCTTACCCCTCCCGAACTTGTGGAGACTAAAATTTATACAATTATCCATTCCGAAGTGCCGGATAACCCCAATTGGGAAATTCCCGTGCAATCTTGGGCCAAGTCAGCTGGATACAGCTACCCCCAAACCGAGGAAGATGATGGTTCGATTAACTCCGAGTATTTAAAGCAACAAGTGGGGTTTATCACTCCTTCCAACAATCAAGAAATTCCAACCTTGCCCATTACGGTTCAGGTTGAGACAGGCACGTTGGACGTTTCCGATGTCGAACTAATGCTGGAAGGGGAATTTCTTGGGAACGATACTTCCGCTCCCTATAGCTTTTTTGTGGACTCTGCCAAGAGCGGGTGGCAAACCATGACCGCGATAGTCAAGCTAAAAAACGGCGATTCAATCCAAAACAGCATTCGCATAAATGTCACGGCCAATGCCAATCAATAAATGGCTACTGGGATTGGGCTTGATCCTAGCCCTGCTCCCGACTTATTTAGTCAGATTTACAATCTTTGGTCTGCCGACCACGTTTCTGGAAGTTATTCTGGTAATCTTTTTGTTATCTGTCTTAGTCAGCCAATACAAACAAATCAGTTCTTTAAAAAAACTGGGGGCCTTAAACTCAGTCGTGCTGCTATTTGTGCTGTCGGGAATAATTTCCACGCTTATTTCACCAGAACCGATCAAAGCCTTAGGTCAACTCAAGGCCCTTATCATTGAGCCTGTGCTGTTTTTTTATGCCTGCGCTCTGATCATCAAAAAAGAAAGCGACCTTAAAATCCCTTTGACGATGTTATTGTCATCGTCATTAATTATCAGTCTGTTCGGGCTTATCCAGCACCAAACACTTTTAGGCTTACCCTTAAGGTTCTGGGGGTTTGGGGAAGGCGTCAAAAGAATTGTCAGTGTGTTTGAATATCCCAACGCCTTAGCTTTATATCTTGGGCCTCTGCTTGCCTTTTTTCTTGCATTAATCTATTCCAAAAGCACATTAATCAACCGCAAGCTATTATTTTGGACAACGGGGATGGGATTGATCGCTCTGGTTCTTACCTTCTCCCGCGGCGCTTGGCTTGCGGTTTTGGCTGTTCTTGCGGTGCTTATTGGAAAAAAGTTTTCCTGGAAAATTGCGGGTGCGGTTTTGATAATCATTATTATCGCCATTGTTTTTCTGCAGTCAGGCCAGCGTTTCTCCCTGTCTGACACTTCTTCACAGACCCGTATCCAACTATACCAGTATGCGTTAACCGCGGTTTTGGCAAATCCATTGTTGGGAAACGGGTTGCACGGATTTGAGGCCTTTGGCGTTTTGTATCCGCATAATATTTTCCTTAATTTCTGGCTGGAGTTGGGACTTTTGGGGATGCTTGCTTTCTTCGGGATTATAACTTTGAGTCTCAAACAATATAAAATTGCCCCGACTTCTATAAAGCTTGCGGCGGCGATGTTTTTACTGGCTGTGGTGGTGCACGGCCTGGTCGATGTCCCTTACTTCAAAAACGATTTGTCAATTTTGTTTTGGTTTATGATTTCAATTTTTTATCTTAGCAAAAACCCGGCCAGTGACCGGGTTTAAGAATTTTCTATAAATTGGAAAGGCTCTTCGGATTTGGAGAGCCCTTTATATTTGATCACAATTCGTCGGTTAGGCTCACTGCCCATGCTTTCTGATTCGACGTCTGAAAAAAGCGAAAGGTAATCATGCACGATTTTCCGCTCAAACGACGGCATAATCGGCAAGCCCACGCTTCTTTTTGTTTGCCTGACTTGATGCGCCGCTTTCCTGGCCAACTCCTTCAAATAAATCATCCGTTTTTCCTTGTAGTCATCAATGTCGATGGCAAAAATAAAGTCAGAGTCCAAATCTTTTTTGACCGCTAGTCTCAAAAGGTGCTGGAGAGCTTCAAGGTTTGCCCCTTGTTTGCCTATCAAAAGCTGGGCATCGTGCGTTTTGATGTTAAATACGGTCCGGCCTTCTTCCATCCGTTCAAAAATCTGGCAATCGAACCCCATGCTGTTGAGAAGTCCTGTGATCTTGTTTTTGATAATTTCAGTATTCTTATCGTCCATATTATTTAGACTCAATCAAAACCCTGGCTTCTTTCTTTAAGAAATAATATTGCTGGACTATTCCAAACAAAGTGGAAGCCGCCCAATAAAGCGTCAGGCCTGCGGGGAATTGCAAGCCAAAAATAAAAGTGAGCCCCGGCAGGACATATAGCGTCTGGATTGACATCATTTTCGCGGTCGGGTCTTGAGAGGCCTGCTTTTTACTTAACATCATCTTGCTTTGGAAATATTGCAACACCGCCGCCAAGCCTGCCAAAATCACGTTTTTTTGCGCCAGGTTAAGGAACCCTAAAAACACGACGTTAATCGCGCCAGGATTAGGGACAAAGGGATAAAGCCCTTCCAGGGCCTGTCCCCCCAAAGCCTTAATAAACACCTGGTATAAAGCAATTAAAATTGGCAATTGGATCAAAACCGGGAGGCAGGAACTCAACGGATTAACTTTGTGGACGGAGTAAAGCTCCATCAGTGCCTTTGCCTGCCGCTCTTTGTCATCTTTGTATTTTTGCTTAATCTCATTCATCTTCGGCTGCAGATCCTGGAGCTCTTTCTGGTGCTTCATCCCTTTGTGAAAAGAGGGAAGCAGCAAGAGACGGGTCAGGACAGTCAGGAGGATAATCACAATTCCGATGTCAGGAATATAATTATAAAAAAACACCAAAAGATTGAGCAGGGGATAAGTTAAAATGTTTCTAAAAAATTCTCCAATCATATTTTTTTGTAAGGATAATTAAAGCCCCCGGTTGATCCCGGATTGCAGGAAGCTAAACGCTTAATAATTTTTGGCAAGCCCAACAGCCCTTCCTTTAGGAGCACTTCTTTGGTAAAAGAAGAGCAGGTCGGATAAAATTTACAATAACCGTAAGGGAAAAGAAAAGAAAAAACCCCGTGGTCTAACGATATGGTTTTTTGATATAGAAAAACCAACAAGACAAAAGGCAGGGCCAAAGTTTTGTTTGCCGCGGTCCATCCCCGCGAAAGCGGGGATCTTGCCAGTGCTTCGGTTAGATCCCGCATCAAGTGCGGGATTACTCTTTTTTCCATATTCCTGCTTTCTTAAACAATGCTAAGGTTTGTTCTTCTAACTCACAAAATTTTATTTTGCCAGCCTCTTTGTTTGGGAAAATTAAAACATCAACCGTTTTAAAATGCTCAACATTCTTCAGAAGAATCGCTTTAAGCCTCCGCTTAATCAAATTCCTTTCTACTACTTTTCCCACGACTTTTTTAGGAACAATAAAACCAAAACGTGGTCTGTTTTGGTCGGCCCTGCCCACCCTGATCCTTAAGAATTGGTTAGAATAGGGGCGAAATGGAAAACGAAGCTTGCTGTAATCTTCATCTGATTTGAAGAAAAAAGCTCTTGTTTTCATTTATACCGTTAGCCGTTTCCGGCCCTTTTGTCTTCTTCGGGCGAGCACGGTCCGTCCGTTGCGGGTTTTCATCCGTTGTCTGAACCCATGAACCCTTTTCCTTCGAAGTTTTTTTGGTTGATATGTTGGTTGCATAGCCTGCCTATTATAAAAGATTTTGACCTTTTTGTCATCCCACCCCAATGATCCTAACCTTTGGACACGCTAACAACACTTATTCCACACAATATACACAGAGTAAAATTTTTTTGGCTTAATTAAGCCAAAAAACGACAGTTTACATGTTGATAACTTACTGTTAAAATAGGAGGGAACTTTAAATTCCAGATCAATTCATGACTAATCAACAGCTTTGGCAAGCCATACTAGGAAATCTAGAAACCACGCTTTCTAAGGCTAATTTCACAACTTGGTTTAAGAACACCTCAATCATTGAAAGATCAGACACCGGCATAGTAATTGGCGTGCCAAACGCTTTTACTAAAGAATGGCTTCAAAACAAGTATCACCAGGATATCCTTAAAGCCTTTAAGGCAATCTCCCCAGAAATCAAAGAAGTAAAATACCAAATCGTCAGCCCAGTCTTTACCCAGCCCCAGGTCCAGAGAGAAACCACTAAAACTATCGCTAAAAGGCCTGAGTCAAGCCAAAATTTAAACCCGAAGTATACTTTTTCCGCTTTTATTGTCGGCTCCCACAACCAATTGGCCCATGCCGCGAGCATCGCCGTTAGCAAAAAGCCAGGTTCGGTTTATAATCCTTTATTTATCTATGGCGGGGTGGGTCTTGGGAAAACCCATCTAATGCAGGCAGTAGGCAATGACATCGTAAAGCGGACCCCAGACGCCAAAATCCTATACGTTACTTCAGAGCGGTTTACCAACGAGTTTGTTTCCGCCCTCTCCCAGGGAAAGGCTGACAGTTTTAAGTCCCTTTACAGAAATGTCGATGTTTTATTGGTTGATGACATCCAATTTTTAGCCGGGAGAGAAGGAACTCAAGAAGAATTTTTCCATACTTTCAACGCACTGCACCAAAACAACAAACAGGTGGTTATGACTTCCGACAGGCTGCCTAAAGAGATCCCGGCTATTGAAGAGCGCCTTGTTTCAAGGTTTGAATGGGGAATGATTGCGGATATTCAAGCGCCTGACTTAGAAACCAGGCTTGCGATCTTAAAAACGAAGGCAAAAGAAAAAAATTACAATATCGAACAGGAAATCCTGCAATATATTGCTGAAACCATACAAAGCAATATTAGGGAGTTGGAAGGAGCATTAAACCGCCTTATGGTCTATTGTCAGCTCAACAATACCCGGCCTACGATTGACCAAGTTAAAAATATCTTGGTGAACATAATCACCCCGCCAAAAAAACGCGGGGTTTCAGCCAAAAAAATCATTGAAGTAGTAGCTGATTTTTATAATGTCACAATCGAAGACCTTCTCAAACAATCCCGCAAGAAAGAATACGTCCACCCGAGGCAAATTGCGATGTATATTATTAGGAAAGAACTGGAAACTTCCTTGCCGTCTATTGGCGAGTTTTTCGGGGGGAGGGACCACACCACAGTAATCCACGCGATTGATAAAATTGATCGAATTATAAAAGACCGCAACGGACTGAAACAGGAGATCGATTTGATTAAAGACCGGCTGTATGTAACTTAGGGAGAACCTGTTGGAAAAAAGTTAATAATTCAAAGGTGGTTAATTTCCATAAACAATTATTCAGAAATTATTAACAGACTACAAACAGCTTCTTAAAAATTCATTAAATAAAAAACACAACAAACACCGAACAAAAAAACATTTTAAACAAATCAACAAGAATTATTATCATTATTGTTTTATAAAAAGATATGAAATTAATATGCACAAAGGATAACTTAAAAAAAGGTTTATTTGCGGTTAGCAGGGTGGTGGGGGTAGGGAACCCTTTGCAGGTTTTGAATAATATTTTACTTAAAACCGATCAGGGGCGGATCCGGCTTTCTTCGACTAATTTGGAAATAGGCGTAAACACCTGGGTTGGGGGGAAAATTGAAGAAGAGGGGGCCTTAACCGTCCCGGCAAAGTTGATTAATGAATATATTAATAATTTGCCAACCGAAAAAGTGCAGTTGTCGGCCAAAGACACCACCTTAAATCTTATTTCAGAAAACTATAAAACGAATATTAAGGGGTTGCCATCAGAAGAATTTCCGCTTATTCCTCAAATCGCCGAAGAGGCTTACGCTAAAATTGACTCAAATGAACTAAAAAGCGCCCTTTCTGAAACGATTTGGGCAGCGGCCGGAAACGAAACACAACCCGAGATATCTGGAATATTTCTAGGGTTTTCCGCGGAGGGCGGTGAGACGGGTAAGTTAAGAATTGCGGCCACAGACCGGTATCGCTTGGCAGAACGAAACGCGCAACTTAAAGAACCGGTTAAGTCCCCGAAAGAAGTAATTGTCCCTTTTCGGACCATCAGCGAATTATTCAAAATTTTAGGGGTATCAAGCGGAGAGCTTGAAATATACTTTTCAGAAACACAGGTTTTGTTTAAGATCGATGAGACAGAATTAATCTCAAGATTGATTGACGGCCAATATCCGGACTACCAACAAATTATTCCCAAGGGTTTTAAGACAGAAGCTGTGGTTTCCAGGGAAGAGCTGATCCACGCGCTTAAAGCAACCTCCCTTTTTGCCTCTGAGTCTAACAATATTCAACTGGAAATTTCGGAAGGGTCCGGGATAAGGGTTACCGCTTCTTCAGCCGCTGCGGGGGAGAATGAAACACTGGTGTCGGCAAAAGTATCGGGCAGCGCTAACGCGGCGATGTTTAACTTCCGATATCTCCTTGATTGCTTGAACAACCTTTCGGAAACAAACGTGGTAGTAAGGATGATTAGCGACGCATCCCCGGCAATGATTCAGCCGGAAGGCCGGACCAATTACGTCTATATCGTGATGCCGATAAAAACCTAAAAATGATTCGTCGGGTTAAATTTGAGAATTTTAGGAACTATAAAAAAGCCGAGGCCGAGATTCGTTCCGACCTCGTCTTGATTTTAGGCAAAAACGGCTCGGGAAAAACCAATTTTTTGGAAAGCCTGTTTTATCTTTCCAACTTATATTCATTCCGGGCCCCTGATTTGGCATTGGTTAAAACAGAAGAAACTTTCTTTGCGCTTGAGGCAGAAGACGACAGACATCGATTCGAGGTCGTGGTTGAAACAGTCCCGCGGGTCCGCCGGGGCAATAAAATAGATGGGGTGAAAACAAAAAGGACCGCCTGGAACAGTTTTGGGTCAGTTTTGTTTATACCCAATGATTTAAATTTGTTTATTTTGGGGCCTGGCGCCCGCCGGAGTTTTTTGAACCAAACAATTGTTCAAAAAGATAAGATTTATGCCTCAAGCCTTGCCGGTTTGGATCATGTTTTAAAGCAAAAAACCGCGCTGCTTAATGATATTTTGGCTGGCAAGGAAAACCCTGGCGCCTTGGATTTTTGGAACGAGCAGCTATGTGAGCTTTCGACCGTAATAACGGAAGCAAGGCGAGGTTTTTTGGATTTTTTTCGGATAAGGTTTGCTGAAGTTTACGCAAAACTTACCGGTTTTGACAATATATTTGGGATTGAATATAAGTCGCAGCCGATTAGTTTGGAAATTTTAAAAGCTCACGAACAAGCGGAAATTGGATCCGGCTCCTGTTTGATCGGGCCGCATCGGGATGATTTCGTCATAAAAAAAGACGGACAGTTGAATATTTATAATTCCTCCAGGGGTGAATTGCGATCCCAAATTTTGACTATGAAGCTTTTGGAAGCCGAATTTTTAGCTGGTCGGGACAAGCCCGTTATTCTTTTGGACGATGTTTTTTCAGAACTTGATGAAATTCGACGGGCGAAGCTTATTGAAAATTTATCAGGGAGCCAAATTTTTATCACCTCAACCGAGGAGCATCATCTGCCCAAACTCGCGAGCAGTGCTCAAATTTTCAAGGTTGAGGATAATGGAATTATTTAAAAAAAACCGCATTCTGCGGTTTTTTATTCTCCGGCTTGGCCTTTGGATTTTTCCTCGGGAGGAAGCTGGTCGTAAAGGTCCAGGATCAGTTTTTCGATGGCTGTGGGATTGCTGACTTTGGTAAACTCAAAGCGCGTGGTTTCGCCCGCGGTTTGGACGTAGACGTTGCCGAAGTCCAGAAACGTTTCGAAAAAGCCGCGCACTTCAGCCGTCACATCCTGCAGCCGGTTTAAATGCAATTCGGAAATTGTGTGGCTAATTAGACTGGTTTGAGTAATATCCACGATGCGTTCATTGGTAATGATTTGAATGTTCAAATAATACATCACCCAGAGCATAAACAGCCCAAGCATCAGGAACATCAAGTACACGCCCTTGATAAGGTTATAAACTTGGACATAAGGAGACAGCGAGATCTGGGGGAAATATTTTTTTAGCATTGAATCGCCCACCAGCAGGATTGCCACAAAAAGCCCCCAAACCACCATCTTCAAGGCGAAAACAAACCAGTGTTGCCTGATAACCATGTAAACAGTTTCGTTTTCTTGCTGCCCGGGGAAAAGAGTTTTTTGAATGCTGGTCCACCGCATAAAATAAGACTAAGAATCAAAACTTAATAAGCCCTAAATTGTCAACCGCGGCGCTGTAGAGACTTGCGGAAATAATCAGATAGAGCAGGCAGACACCGAAAGCGACCAATTTAGATTTTCCAAACCTAATCAAGGCATACATAGTAAGCATGCTGTAAATGGCAAAGCCAGCCATGATCAAATAAAAAACCAGGGCGATTATGCTGTTAGTTAAATTTGTTGGTTGGTAGACCGGGTTCATTATAAAAGAGTTTGTTTTTGATTTTTGGGCGTTTTTTTCAAATGCTCATATGCTGCCGGAGTGGCCATCCGTCCTTTTGGAGTGCGGACAATTAATCCTAGGCGCAGCAGATAAGGTTCATGGATGTCTTCGATAGTTCCGGCTTCTTCGGAGGTCGCGGCTGCCAGTGAGGACAGGCCGACAGGACCGCCGTTGAACTTTTCGATAATAGCTGAAATCATCCGCCGGTCGTTGGCATCCAAGCCCAACTCGTCCACTTCCAGCTGGTTTAAGGCTTCCAAAGAAACATCTTTATTTATTTTACCACCCGCTTTGATTTGAGCATAATCCCTGACTCGTTTCAGGAGCCGGTTGGCGATTCTGGGGGTGCGGCGGGCTCGATTTGCGATTTCTTTTTTGCTGGCCGGATCAATTTTGATGTTTAAAATCTTGCCGGATCTTGAAAGAATCTGCTCGATCTCATCGGGTTCGTAATAATCCAACCGGTAGGTCATGCCGAACCGGTCGCGCAGCGGCGATGAAATTAGCCCGACCCTGGTGGTTGCGCCCACTAGAGTGAATTTGGGCAAGTCGATTCGCAGCGCCTTGGCTCCGGCTCCCTTGCCCAGCACAATATCTAGACAAAAATCTTCCATGGCCGGGTAGAGGATTTCTTCCACGATTTTTGGCAGGCGGTGGATCTCGTCGATGAACAGGATGTCGTTGTTTGAAAGGTTTGTAAGAAGAGCTGCCAGATCCCCGGTTTTTTCAATCGCTGGCCCGGAAGTAATTTTAATGTTGGCGCCGACTTCCCGCGCGATAATATGCGCCAGCGTTGTCTTGCCCAGTCCCGGAGGGCCGTAAAGCATAATATGCTCAAGAGTTTCAGTCCTTTGTTTGGCAGCGTCAATCAGGATTTTGAGGTTTTCTTTGATTTTGGTCTGGCCAACGTACTCTGAAAGGATTTGCGGCCGAAGGGTCGCCTCAAAAAACCGCTCCTCTGAAAGAGCCTGGGGAGTGCCCAAATCCGCTGTCTCAACCACATCCTCGTTAATCATACAGGTACTAGAAAGTTGACTTAATTTTCGATCACATTGGTTGACCTTTGGCCTGGGTTGAAAATTATAGCGCAATATGTTTTTGATTGGGATTCCCTGCAAGAAAAACATATTGCGGGTCAAATTTTCAGTACCCGGCATGTTTTAATCATAGCACAAACTCGCCGTGCTCATAGACGACCCTTTCCTGGCCGTTTTTTAGATGCGCAACAACGGTCCGGGAAGAGGTAGAAATAATATCCGTATGCACAGAAGAATCATTGAAACCCAAAGATTCTGCCTGTTTTTTGGAAAGATTGGAAGCATCCCCCGCGTAAGTGTCCTTGTAGGACATTCCAAGAGCGATGTGGGTGTTTCCGTTTGGTCCTCCCATATTTTCGTCAAACAAGGTTTCGGCCATGAATTTGGTGATGCGAGAGAAGCGGCGGTCAGTTAGTGAAAATTCCCCAATTTTATTTGCACCAGGCGTATTGATCATTTCCTTGAGAAGTTTTTCGTTGGTTTTGGCCCTGCTTCTTACCACCTTCCCATTTTCAAACTGAAGCTTAATACCTGTTATTTTATTGCTGTAGCGGTAAAGAGGCTGGTTGAACCTGATCCACCCCTGCGTGCCTCGCCAGTCCGGCGAGGTAAACAATTCAAAGCTTGGGATGTTGCGCCCGCCGCCCCCGCACCACTTTCTTTTTTCTCCGGGCTTAAGCCAAAGATTTGCTTCTGGCCCAATAACGTGCAATCGATCGATCTTCGGCGTAAGCTTGTTTAATTTTTTGCGGTAGTGTTCTAATTTTTGATAAGTTTTTTTCCATTTACCAATCGGGTCTTTTTGATCAAGAAAGCAAGCCTTAATAATTTGGTTCCAGTAGGCCTTTTCCGACAGCCCGGCTTCCTTGGCCATGGCAGGGGTCCCATACAGACCAATAGTCCAGGTAAATTTGCCTTCCCATTCTTTTTTGTGCCGCCAATCAGTAAACGGCTTAAGCGCGACTCCGCGCCTCATTATTTTTTTTGGGTCAACTCCGGCAAGGGCGCGGGGGTCGGCGTCAGCCAGGATGAAAACCGAGTGATCCATTTGCTCGACCAGGCCCTTGAGATATTTATGCGGAAAGTGATCCATCTGGTGGTCCTGCGCGTGCTGGTAAAAGTAGCGGGTGAAGCTTTCGTTGCGACGACGGTCCCCCTGCTCTTCGTCAGGAGAATAATGCGACAGCACGTGCCCGCCGGCGTCAATAACAGCATTACATACGGCTAAATATAGCCGCCGGCCGGATTCTGAACTGCTCACGCGGACCACATCTCCTTTTTTGATTCCCTTGCCCCCGCCCAGAGCAAAACGGACCAGAACTTTGGCATAGCGGTCAAGAATAATTTGAGAGGGTTGGTAATTTTTTTTCATGGCTATTGGCTGGGGGTTTGAGGGTTAGGGGTAGTTGCTTGCTCTTCCGGATGAAACAGCGCCGGCGGTAAATATGTGCTTCTAAATACCTGCTCGGTAGTGGTTCCGTTAAGCTTAACCCTTCTGGTCCAAGTGGCTTTCATTGAACCGTCTGTCTTCTTATCATACTGGACCGGACCGTCAAACTCCACTATCCGGTCGTCTTTGGTTCCGTAAAAATCAAAGAACAGCCTGGTTCCCTCGATCCTGGTCCAAACCAGCAGGCTTGAATTAAGATTATTTGTGAATCGTAAATCCGTGACACCCGGGTAAATTGTGGCGTCGCTTCCTTGAGGGGCGTAATACTGCACCGCAAACGAATGGGCTCTGCGTTCCACAATTGGCAGGCCGGCATTCATGGCAGCCCGAAAAGTGGTGGAAGAAACCTGGCATAATCCGCCGCCGAACTCCGGCACAACCCCGGTGCGCTTGATTACCAGTTCCGGCAAGAAGCCGTGTTCGGCATCAACGTCGCCTAAAAATTTGTTGAAGGAGAATTCCTCCCCGGGCCTTATGATCACTCCATTGAATTTAGCGGAACCTACCCTGATGTTGGTAATCCGATTCTTGGGCGATCCTTTGAAATTCGATTCCCCTGTTGCCACCAGCTCGTTGATTCCAAGGCTATTGGTTTCAGAAAGCTTTATGGAGGAAGAAGAAGTGACAACCGGCAGGCTGAATTTGTCTTGACCCGAAAGCAGAAGCTGGGAAAGTTTGTTTGTATCCAACGACTGCCCGTCTTTGCCGGGGCTGAATTCTTTTGTCCGCTCGCCTTCTAAAACCAATTTAGCCTGTTCGGATTTTTGGTTTATCTCCAAAGCGATTTGGTTGATTGCTTCTAATGTTGAATCAGAAAAAATTTTTTGCTGGACAGGGCTAGGGCTTCCGGTTATTTTTTCTTTTGCCAGACCCAAAAGGCTCCCGGCATTCCGAACGGAAGAGCCTGAAACGGTGACCGCTGACGGATTGATCTGCCAGGACTGGTCTTTGAAGGTCGCTGTCTTGGCCCAAGCGGGCTTGGGAATCAAAAACATAAACACGGCCAACAGCAGGTATTTAGAGTTTTTTAATCTTAACGCTTCGTTCATTAACGTTGGTAATTTCTATCTGAATTAATAGCTTACACTGCTTTTTTAGTTTTGGGAATTTGTCAATCCACTCAATCATCACAATCCTGTTCCTGCTTTTTATAATTTCTTCCAATCCCACTCCGGAAAGTTCTTTTATATGTTTTATACGATAAAGATCCAAATGGTAAAACCTGCGGTTATGCGGGAGCTTGTGCGCGGCCATAATGATAAAGCTTGGGCTTTTGATATGGCGAAGTCCTAATTTTTTGGCAAAGGCTTTGATAAACGCGGTTTTTCCGCTTCCTAAAACCCCTGAAAGCCCGATTACTAAGTCGCGCTGTTTGTTTTTTGCCGCCAAGCCGTAAGCTAGTTTTCTAAACCCCGCCAAATTGAGTTTTCGGTAGATTTCCATAAGTCATTGTAACGTAAGTTGACCCCGTTAGAAATAGCGGTTATTAATTTCTGAACTGGCGGCCTGATCTTTATCTAATATTCTAAACTGTTGATTGCCACGTGCAATTTCTAACGGGGTTGACAAGATAGGGCAAAAACCATATATTACTAGGCTAATTTATGCAGGAACTAGTCCAACAAGTTATAGACAAGATTTCTACCGGTTCGAATTTCCTTATACTGCTGCCTCAACAGCCGGACGGAGATGGAATTGGGGCGGCTTTGGCCATGAGAGCTTTTTTGAAAAAAATGGAAAAAGAGGTTACTTTGGTGGCTCCGGGACTTGGGTTTGAACAGAAGTTTAATTTTCTGCCCGATTTCGGACAAATCCAGACCAACCTTTCAGTTACCAAGAATTTGGTGATCGATGTTTCAAACAAGCGAGTCCAGATCGAAGAGCTAAGCTATAAGAAGGAGCAGGACCGGCTTTCTATCTATATAAGACCTAAGGCAGGGCAACTGGAACCTTCTGACGTTTCATTCCGGAGCTCTAATTTCCCTTTTGAGTATATTGTCTGTTTGGGCATAGCCTCACTTGACCAGTTGGGCGATTTTTATTCCAACAATACGGAATTATTTTTTGAAACGCCAATTATTAATATTGACCACTCTGCCACAAATGATAATTATGGGCAGATAAATTTGGTTCGATTAAACTCAACCTCTAATTCTGAAATTGTTTTTGACTTGATTAATAATTACGAGGGCTCCCTGGTCGACCAAAACATGGCGACCCAATTGCTGACAGGGATCATTACAAAAACCAACAGCTTTCAGCACGCGCGAACCACTCCAGCCGCGTTTGTCAAAGCCTCCCAGCTGGTCAGCCTCGGAGGCGATCAGCAGGAAATCATCAAACAGCTTTACAAGACCAAGAGCCTGGGGCTTCTGAAATTATGGGGGCGCGTCCTGGCCCGATTGAAGTTGACTCCCCAGCTGAATCTGGCTTTGTCCGAGATTAATTCTTCGGATATCGAAAAAGCCGGGGCTTCCTCAAATGACATCGAGGGGATCATAAAAGAGATGGCTTCAGAGCTTGGGATGGCTAAGATTTTCGCTTTTTTAATTGAAGAGAGTCCTAATTCAACAATGTGTTTTGTGGCTTCGGCAATTCCTTTGGACCTGGTTTCAGTATTCAAGGTTTTTCATCCAGAACCAAGCGTAAACGGAGTCAAGTTTAGGGTGAATGGAAACTTGGCTTTTTCTGAAATGCAATTGACCTCACTGCTTCAAGGAGAAACTGACAAAACGTGATATACTGTTGGAAGACAGTATATTATGCTGACACAAAACGAAAAAGAAACCAGGCTCAAACAGGTTTACCAGCAGCTTGACCGAAAATTTGAAGAAGAAGAAACTCAAAGAAAAGCCAAACAGCAAAAAACCCCGTACATTAACTTGTTTGGATTTCCGATTGATTCCGCTGCCCTCGCTCTCCTGACAAAAGCTGAAGCCGAAAGCGCCGGAGCAGTGGTGTTTTTTAAGGAAGGCAGGAATTTAAAGCTGGGGGTTTTGGAAAAAAACCAGCAGGTCGAGGAAGTGATTAAGAAATTTTCTTCGGAAAGTTATTACGTCGAGGTTTATTTTATTTCCGAAAGCAGTTATAAGCGCGTCCTTGATTCATATTCAAAAATAGTTTCCACGGACAGGAAATCTCAAGAAATAGAAATCAACCAGGCTGTCGAAAACGTCCAGGTTGAGTCCCTCAAGCAGCTGGGGTTGACGCTGGCCAAAACTTCGGCCACCCAGATGATAGACATGATTTTGGGTTCTGCCCTAAACCTTGACTCGTCCGACATCCATGTGGAGCCCGAAGCCGGAGGGATTAAATTGCGCTACCGAATTGACGGCGTGCTTGCGGACATCACGATTTTGCCAAAAGAGGCTCACCATCAACTGATTTCCCGGATCAAAATTTTATCCAAACTTAAATTGAACATTATTAAGGCTCCGCAGGACGGCAGCTTCAGCCTTACTTATAACAGCCAGCCGGTTGACATTCGGGTTTCAGTCCTGCCCTCCGCCTTCGGCGAATCAGTGGTGATGCGCCTGCTGCGGCAGGACAAGGGAGGCCTGAAGTTTGAGGAACTGGGAATCGCGGACAACTCCGCTAAAAAATTGTTGGCACAGATGGAGAAGCCCAACGGCATGATTTTGACCACCGGCCCGACCGGCAGCGGCAAAACCACGACGCTTTACGCTATTTTGAACAAACTAAACGAGCCTGGCGTCAAGATCATAACCTTGGAGGACCCGGTCGAGTATAAGATCACCGGAATCACCCAGACGCCGGTTGATGCCAGGGCTGGATTGACCTTTGCCGCTGGATTACGGGCAATCTTAAGGCAAGATCCTGACGTGGTTATGGTTGGTGAAATGCGGGATTTGGAAACTGCGGAAATCGGTTGTCAGGCCGCGCTTACCGGGCATATTGTGCTTTCAACCTTGCACACAAATGACGCGGCTGGCGCAATTCCGAGATTGCTTGATTTGGGAGTAAAATCCTTTGTGTTGGCGCCGGCGATTAACGCCGTGATCGCTCAAAGGCTTGTGAGGAAAATTTGTCCTGCCTGCAAAAAGGAAGCAACGTTAAGCCCCCAGCTTAGAGCGAGGGTCGAGATGATTATTTCCTCAATTCCCAAAAACAGCGGCGCGGTTGTGCCGAAAGAACTGAAATTCCACCACAGCGAGGGTTGTAAGGCCTGCAAGGGCTTGGGCTATAAAGGACGGATTGGGGTTTATGAGATTTTTACGATTAACGACGAAATTGAAAAATTGATTTTGAAAGGCGTGACGCATACCGAGGTTCGCGCATCGGCCATTGCCGCGGGTATGGTAACCATGGCCCAGGACGGAATCCTGAAAGCCCTGGCCGGAATTACTGACGTGGAAGAAGTGTTTAGGGTCACTGAGGAATAATAATTAACTAATAAAAAAATATGAACAAATTTTTAATTGGGTTTGTTGTTGTGGTTTTGGCCGGGCTTGGCGTCTTTTATGTCATGACCAAAAAGAGCGGGACGGCAGGCAATACATGGTCCGGGTCAGCTTCGCAACTTTTAACTTCCGGTAAAGCGCAGAAATGCACTTTTTCGGATTCGGGAGTGCAAGGCGTGGTTTATGTCGCTAATTCAAAAGTCCGCTCCGATTATGAGTCGGAGCAAAACGGTAAATCGGTAAAATCTCATTCCATCATGGATGGCAATACGAATTATGTCTGGGTGGAGGGGCAGGACAAAGGCTTTAAAATCACCGCCCAATCTTCCACGCAAATTCCAGGCATGGGTTCAACAGGGCCGGGAATCGATATGGAAAAGAAAATGAATTACTCCTGCTCATCTTGGTCAGCTGATAGTTCAAAATTCGTCCCTCCAGGAAGCGTTCAGTTTATGGACCTGTCTTCTCTGGGCAGATAGTACGTTATGCCTTTTTATGTTTTTGCTTGGATTGCCTCGATCTTTTATGGATTGGAAGTTATCTTAGGCAAGTTCATTAGCAAATATTCGATTAAGAACCCTTGGTTTTTTAATTTTGTTTGGAACTCGATCATTTTACTTGGTCTTGCCATTATTTCTTTAATAAAAGGCATTTCCTTGCCTGAAGCTTTTGGGAATTTGTTTTTAGCAGGATTTTTCTACGCGCTTGGCAGCATTTTTTACGTCCTAGCTTTATACAGGCTGGATATTTCCGTCCTGACTCCTTTGTACAATTTTCGGACCGCCCTGGCGGTTATTTTGGGTGCGATTGTTTTAGGCGAAGTTTTATCTGCCCAACAGTATATGCTTGTCGGAGTGGTTTTTGTCGCTGGGATTTTTGTCAGCCTCGATGAAAAATGGAGCATAAAATCATTTTTTAATCGTTCCGTAGCAGTCGCGTTAGCCGACATGGTTTTCTTGGCATTGATGGCATTATTTACAAACAAGGCTATTAATCAGTTGGATTTTTGGTCGGCAACTTTCTGGATAGCATTTATCGCTCAAATTTTGCTATTTGCGACCATCCCAATGTTTAGAAAAGAAATCTCTCAAGTTAAAAAAACTCAAATCTTAAGCCTTTCCGCAGTTGCTATTACGGGAGTTTTTGCAACCTTAGCAGTGAATAAGGCGTATGAATCAAACATCGGGATAACTTCAGTTATAATTTCCGTCCCAATCTCCATGTTTGCCGCTATATTATTTTCTTTTTTTAAGCCTGACCTGCTGGAAAAGCATACTATAACAGTTTATGTTGTTAGATTGGTTGCGGCTAGCTTTATGGTCCTGGCAGCGCTGAAATTAACCGCGTAACCTGTTGGTTGTTTATTCCGCATGATGCGACAGCCAAGCGGTTTTTTGTTATCCTATAAACATGGAATTCAAGCAAAAATTATTGTTAATCGACGGGCACGCGCTGTTTCATCGGGCTTTCCACGCCCTGCCTGCCATGTCCAACAACGAGGGGTTCCCCACTGGAGCGATTTTTGGATTTTTCTCAATGTTGTTTAAGGCCTTGGCGGATATAAAACCTACTCATGCTTTGGTTTGCTTTGATGTCCCGGGTGCAACTTTCCGCGACAAGCTAGCCGCTGATTATAAGGCCACCAGAAAAGCCGCTCCTGACGAACTAACAATGCAGTTGCCGAAAGTCAAAGAGATTCTAGGGGCTTTGGAAATTCCGGTTTATGAAAAACCAGGGTACGAGGCGGATGACCTGCTTGGGATTATTTCTCATAAAACTCCGAAAGACGTCCTAAACATCATTGTCACCGGGGATTTGGATTTGCTTCAGCTGATCAACAACCGCACGCATGTGTATCGATTTAAGATCGGATTTTCTGATATTCAGGTTTTTGATATTGATAAGATGATGGAAGTTTATGGCTTGCATCCTCTCCAGTGGGTAGATTATAAGGCGATTCGCGGTGATGCTTCGGACAACATTCCGGGTGTGCCGGGAATCGGCGAAAAGGGCGCAATGGATTTGATTAAGCAATTTGGATCACTGGAGGGAGTATATGAAGCAGTAGGAAGAGGAAGTGATAAGATTAAACCCGGGACGATGAAAAAATTAATAGAGGGGAAAACCAAGGCGTATCTTTCTTATGATTTAGCAAGAATTGATCAAAAAAATAATTTGGATTTCGATTTTGAAAAAACCAAGCTTGGAGATTATGACCAGAATAAAGTAGCGGATATTTTTCAAAGACTTGGAATAAGAGCCTTAATTTCGAGGATGCCCCCGTCTTCCCAAAAACTCACAGCCGCCATTCCCAAACAGACTGAACAAAAATCGAATGAGTTAATAAAAACAAAAAAACAGGCTTTGCTCGCGGCTTATCTGTTGAACCCGGGATTGAGGGATTATGAGACCGCAGATTGGGGGAATCTGGCAAAACAATTGCAAGAACAGGGACTGTCAAAAATTTATCAAGAGATTGAGGTTCCCCTGATTGAAGTGCTTGAACGAATGGAAAAAAGAGGGGTAAAACTGGATCTTGACTGGCTTAATGACTTGTCAGTCCGGCTAGACAGCCGGATTAAACAGCTAATAGTCCAGATTCAGGGATTAGCTGGTGAAGAATTTAATATATCCTCTCCTTTGCAACTGCGCCAAATTTTGTTTGAAAAATTGCGGATCCCGGTTGAGAGTTTAAAAAAGACCAAAAAAACCAAAGCTTTATCAACAGGGGCGGCGGAATTGGAAAAACTCCGGGGCTTGCATCCAATCGTTGACTTGATTTTTGAATACCGCGAACTGACCAAACTCAAGTCCACTTATGTGGACGCCCTGCCCCTTTTGGTTTCAAAAAAAGACAGCCGCCTCCATACCAATTACAGCCAAACGGTAGCCGCCACAGGCAGGCTTTCTTCAGCCAATCCCAATTTGCAGAATATTCCCATACGAACTGACTTGGGAAACGAAGTGCGCAAGGCGTTTGTGGCCGAAAAAGGGAAACTGCTTTTGTCGTTGGACTATTCCCAGATAGAATTACGCATCGCGGCTTCGCTGTCAGGTGACCCTGAAATGATCAGGATTTTTAGCAACGGAGTCGATTTCCATACTGCCACCGCGGCCCGGATTTTCAATGTTAAAGAACCAGAAGTCACCCCGAGGCAAAGAAGGGACGCAAAGACAATAAACTTCAGCGTGCTTTATGGAGTTTCCGCTTTTGGTTTGTCGGAACGCTCCAATATGTCGAGGGCCGAGGCCGGGGACCATATCAAAAAATATTATGAAGTTTTTGCAAAGCTCAAAGAATATATTGACGGAGTAATCCAGCAGGCGCACAAGGACGGATTTGTCAAAAATCCCTTGGGCCGGATCAGATACTTTCCGGATGTTCATTCTCCCAACTGGGGATTGCGGTCTGCCGCTGAGCGGGCCGCGGTGAACATGCCAATCCAATCCCTGGCCGCGGATATTTTGAAGATGAGCATGATCGAAATCGACCAAAAGTACAAAGACGATAAGGATCTGGACATGATTCTTACTGTCCATGATGAATTGGTGTTCGAAGTTAAAAAAGACAAAGAGACGGTTTACGCGCTAGAGCTGAAAAATATTATGGAGTCGGTTTACAAGCTCGAAGTGCCGCTTGTTTCAGAAGCGAAGATCGGACAGAATTGGTCTGAGATGGAAAAGCTTTTTTAACCAATAGCAATTTTTTTTCCGGCCAATTAGCATGGATGAATGGAGATAAGAAGTAGAACCTCTTGGAAGGACCAACTTAAAGAAAATTTGTTTCCTAAACTAGAGCAAGATTTAACCGCTGACGTTGTTATTATTGGCGGGGGATTAGCTGGAATTATCTCCGGCTATTTTTTGGTTTTGGAAGGGAAAAGAGTGGTTTTGCTTGAGGAAAGAAAGGCTCTGGGATCGTTTGCAACCGGGCACACGACAGCTTTTTTGACAGGGGTGATTGATACTAATCTTGTAACTTTAGCGGAAATGTTTGGAGAAGAAAGAGCGGCAAAAGTTTGGCAATCGGGGCTTGCATCCATAGATGAATTTGAAAGGATTATAGAAAAGGAAAAAATTGATTGCGAGTTTATGCGCTGCCCTTATTTTGATTATGCAAATAACCCCAAACAGTTTTCAAGTCTTGAAAAGGAACACGAAATTGCGTCAAAGCTGGGTTTTCAAACCTCTCTTAGCAGGACTAATGATTTAAGTTTTCCTAATTTTGGTTATTTAAAAATGGAGGAGCAGGCAAAGTTTGATCCGCTCAAGTTTTTAAACCAGCTGGCAAACAAAGCAAAAAATTTGGGACTGAAGATTTTTGCCGATTCAGAAGTGATTGGAATTGACCGAGGCCGCCTAATTACCGCAAAGACTCAAAACGGAAGCGTTAAGGCAGAAAAATTAATTGTTGCCACATACCAGCCATTTGATAACCGAGGCACCTGGTTTAAAAAAGGAATGTATCGCAGTTATGTGTTTGAAATCAACTTGGCTCCCGGTCAGATTGCGGAAGGCCTATACGTGGATGGCGATAACCCTTACCACTACTTCCGGATTGATAGATTGGGCGAATATGACAGGATGATTATTGGGGGCGAGGACCATCGGAAAGAATTTAAAACTGACAGAATGAAACAAAAATCTTTTCGGCTTCTTTCCGATTACGCCAAAAATATTTTAAGAGGCAAAACCCACGAATTTGTGCGTAAATGGGATGGTCCGATTTTGGAGCCAATAGACGGGGTTGCTTTAATCGGCTCGGTTGAACCTAATGAATTTGTTGCTACTGGTTTTTCTGGCAACGGCATGACTTACTCTATGATCTCCGGACTTATTTTCTGCGACCTTGTTTTGAATAGGGAAAATCCTTGGGTAGAATTATATAATCCCAAAAGAATCCCAGGATTCTCCCAACTTGCAAAAAAGGGCAGGGATTATTTAGGAGAATTTTTTGGAGGCCCCTTGTTCAGAAGCCCAAAACCTGCGTATTAAAAAATCCCGCTACTAAGCGGGATTTATATTATTATTTTTTAGAAACCAGTTTAGTCAATCTGGCCTTTAATCTCGAGGCCTTATTTTTATGAATCACATTCTTTTTGGCCGCTTTATCAAGGGCAGAGAAAGCTTGGTTTAAGGCTTTTTTTGCATCCTCGATTTTGCCAGAGGTTGCCAGTTTTTTTACCTGCTTGGTGGTTTTTTTTATCTTTTCGAGGACCGCAAGGTTTACTACTCTGCGCTTTAAACTTTGTCGTGCAGCTTTGATTGCGGATTTAGTATTTGGCATATGGGAGTAAAAAGTAAAAGGTTAAAAGTTAAAAGATATTGACCAGAGCGACACTTTGCCTGATCAGCCTAAAGATAATACCACGACCTTGACAAATGGTCAAAAAGGGAGTATATTATATGGTCAAAATGAGAAGGTAGATTATCTCATTTACCGAAGTCTGGCGGTTTCCAGGCTAACACCAGGAGGATGCGCCGATGGCCAAAGCCATTGCCCCGTCCGTGTCAGTGGAACAGTCCGAATCGAAGATCGCTGGTTTGCTCGATCAGCTCAAGGCGGTCATTCGTCACTCAGGTCTCAACGACGACCAGCTTCAGGCGATTCGCGACAGCGGCCGACTGCCGGTTGATTTCGAACCGGTGTTTGCCAAACTCGCAGCCGTGGTCTGCAATGCGATCCGGCTGACGATCTCGACCGTGAAGGCCTTCGAGAAGCCGAGCTGGATGAAGCGTCTCGTTCGCGGCAACGACCCAGTCACGCCTGGCATCTACGAGTACACCTTCGAAGGATTCCTTCGCGAAGGTGAAGAGTCGGTCAAGGGCGATGAGATGGTCGCTCGAGCCAAGGCGTCAGGTGCTTACTCGGGATTGCAGCACGCGCTGTACTTCCTGGACAACCAGCACCTCATTCCGGAGGAGTTCAGGGACAAGAAATACTTGATCTTTGCCGACACAGAGGCGCTCAACTCCAACGACCGCAGCGATGTGGCCTGCCTCGCGTGGGGCGGCCTCCAGTGGATTCTGTACTGGCGCTTGCTTGTGGATGACTTTAACCGGAACGATCTGCTCGTTCGCGCCCGCAAGGTCCAGTAGTCCTCGGCACCTTGGGTCCTTTGTTCTTGGACCCTTGGGTTCTTGGGAGCCTCACGATTTCGATTCAATTCGATTCGTGGGCTCCTTTTCATTTCCGCCTTCGTCAAGACTTCGGCGGACAGGTTGCTAATATGATAAAATTACTTTAGATAAATTTGAAAATATCTGCGAGTATTGCTTTCAGATTGTTTATCTCGCACTGTCAGAATGCCAGAGTGTCTTAAGTTTACTTAAGATAGAGTGCTATCTGACAAGAAGATTCCATAGGAACTTGGTGTATGGTATTAGAGGATTTGCAGGATCCCGAATTAAATACAGCCTTAAGAGTATTCGAGAGGTGGTGTTAACGGATGATACTGTGCACATGGCGCTCAACTCCAACGACAACAGCAATGTGGCCTACCTCAAGTGGGACGGCAACCAGTGGATTCTGAACTGGAACTGGCTTGAGAATGACTTTAACCGGAACGATCTGCTCGTTCGCGCCCGAAACTTCCGTGGATACAAAAACTCCTCCCTTAATTGGGAGGAGTTTGTTTGCCGATTTGTTTTTGCCAGCCACCAAGTTGCCGGCCGACTTCGCCTATAACAACTGTCAATTCGGATAAAGTTTTGTCATCAACCGTTTTTAATTCAATAGCTGTTTGAAGAAAGTATTTCAGCAAATCTAATTTAATACTCGCTTTTTTGAGAATTATTGATTTTTGTTCCTTTTCAGAATAGCCTGCTATCAAAATCAATTCTGTAAGCTCGATAAATAAATTTGTTATTTTTTCCCCTAAAGAATAACGAATAAGTCTTGGAATGCGTGGCAGATGGTTAATCCAGATTTTGAATGCTATCGACAATTTCTGAATTATGGGCAGATTTAAAGTGTCGAAATTTCCGTTGGGGGGGGGGCGTATTAAATGTCATTATGAAAATTAAGTTTAGTATTAATTATCAAGAGCTAATATCAGTCGAGAACCTTTTTGCTGCATGGAAGGAGTTTATAAACGGTAAGCGAAGTAAGCCGGACGTCCAAAGATTTGCTCACGCTTTAATAGATAATATTCTACAGCTTCACGAGGATCTTGCCAACAAGACCTATAAGCATGGCGGTTATCATTGTTTTAATATCTCTGATCCTAAGCCTCGTAATATTAGCAAGGCGATTGTTCGTGATCGTTTATTACATCACGCGATTTATAGAAAATTCTATCCGTTTTTCGATAAGACCTTTATTGCTGATTCGTATTCCTGTCGAATTAATAAAGGAACTCATAAAGCTATTGATCGATTGTTAGGGATGTATTATAAGGTCAGTAAAAATAATCATAAGACTTGCTGGATATTAAAATGCGATATTAGAAAATTTTTCGGCAGTATCGACCATAATATTTTGCTTAAGATTTTACAGTATTATATTCCCGATCAAGACATCCTCTGGTTGATGAAAAATATTATTGTCAGCTTTTCAACAAGTGAGAATAAGGGACTGCCGCTAGGCAATCTTACCTCGCAGCTGTTTGTGAACGTATACATGAATGAATTTGACCAGCGTAAAACATAAGCTTAAGGTCAAGAATTATATAAGGTACGCTGATGATTTTGTGATCCTATCGAAGGAAAGAAATGAATTGGTTAGTTTAATTGATAAGATTACCAAGTTTCTTAAGGACGAACTTGATTTAACCTTGCATCCGTATAAAATCAATATAAGCAATTTTGCGTTAGGAGTTGATTTTCTTGGTTGGGTTAATTTTTCAAAGCATAGAGTATTAAGAACTACAACCAAAAAGCACATGTTGAGGCGAATAGGCGAGCACCCAACAGCTGAGATGTTGCAGTCTTATTTAGGCTTATTGCAGCTTGGCAATACTAATAAGATTAAACAAGATCTCGTGAGTAAATATTGGTATTTGAACACACGAAAACTGGAATTGTAGAAAAACTGAGATTTGACAAACGGGAACAATAGTGGTAAAAAATAAATGAGAGTTAACCTTGAAAGATTAGGTTAAATCAGAACAACAGAGAGACCAAAAAGCCCAAAACGCAGGCGGTGGAGCTTGCGCTTTTTTAATCCAAAAATTTTGAGCAAGAGGAAGAAAATTTTTTTGGCATCAACCCTTGTTTTACTGGGGCTTTTGGTTGCGGTCTTATTCTTGATCGATCGTCAAACAGATAATTCTTATAAGGGGGAGGTTGCTGGTATAAATATTGAAAGCCCTAAAATTGAGCAAATCGAGCAATTTGAAACAACCCACCAAGATGCTGCTACTGACGATCTGACCTCAAGCAGTATCGACTCTGCTCCTCAACCAGTAATTTTTTCCCCGCCATCCCCAGTTTTTTCGTCTCCTTCATTTCAACTCATCCCGGAGCAGGCCTCTACGGACGAATCTCCTCCACAAGCTGTTTCTGCTCCAGTTTCCTCTTCACCTCCAAATCCATTGCCTGTGTGGGGTGGGGTTAGTAGCGGAAGTAATCCGGAAGTACCAGCGGCTCCGCTTGTTTTGGACTCAACTCCTCCCAATCCTCCAACTGTTTCAACCCCAATTGCCAATTCAACTGTTACAGACGGTTCTCAAACTATTTCCGGGACCAAGACTTCCGATTCGGTTTTGGTTTGGGTTAATTCAGAATCAACCGGGGTCACTTATCCAAGCTCAACTACCTGGGAAAAAACAGTCGATTTGGCTTTTGGTATAAATACTTTTTCCATAACTTCCACTGACGGCGCTGGCAATCAAAGTGAAGCTGTCTCATATTCCATAAGTTTGGATAATCAAGGTCCGGACGTGCCAGTCGTAATTTCACCCGCCAATAATTTCACTTTTTATTCTGAAAATGATTATGACCAAGACACACCGGGCATGCAGGTCTTATTGTTGGGGACCAAGACAGCTGACGCAAGTTTGGTCTTGATAAACTCTGCAGGTGTAATTTATCCCAGCAGTACGAGTTGGCAGAAAACAATCACCCTTAGCACGGGGATTAATAGTTTTAGCTTGCTGGCAAAAGATGAGTTTGGCAATGAAAGCCCTTCCGTATCCCATACAGTAAGCTATGACGACTCGCCTCTGCCTGATGCTCCCACAGTTACTTCTCACTCAAACAATGCTACGGTTTATCCAGAAAACGATTTAGAGGCTGATGCCGGCATGCAAATTTTATTTTCCGGGACCAAGCCTCCTTCTGCCGCGACTGTTCAAATAAACGGAAGTTCCTCTGGGGTTTTGTATCCAACTGATACTACCTGGCAAAAAACCATTACTCTTTCATCTGGCGCAAACAGTTTTACGCTAAAGTCCGTAACCAGCGCAAATCGAGAAAGTTCTTCCACGTCCCACACGGTTAACTATAATAGCACGCCGCTTCCAGAGATTGACTTAATTTTTAGCAGCCACCGGCCGACTTCATTGACCATTCCAGTATCCTGGTCGTCAACCACACCGGGGGTCGCTAGTTTTGATGTAGAGTATAAGACAGGCAATGGAAGTTTTGTCTCCTGGAAATCAGCCACAACCGCAATCTCTGATAATTTTTATGCAACCCAAGATCGAACCACTTATACTTTCCGGGCGAGGTCCAGATCTACTCGAATCGGGGATTGGGAGGAACAATCAACAGAAATTTTCCTTCAAGCAGTGATTATTAATGAAATTGCTTGGCCGGGGACTGATGCTTCCAGCAATGACGAATGGATTGAGCTTTACAACAATACGAACTCGGCAATTAGCCTGGCTGGCTGGAAATTAACGACATTGTCAGGCTCCATTAACACGACCTTATCAGGGACAATAAGCGCCAAGGGATATTATCTTTTGGAACGAACTGACGATACAACAATTGACAGTTTGGCAGCAGATAAAATTTATACAGGTTACTTGGATAATGGAGGTGATCGGATTAATTTGATCAATGACGAAAACAGGACAATCGATGTTGTAGACATGTCCTCAACCGGATGGACCGCTGGTACTGTTGCTGGTAAGAAAACAGCGGAACGAATAAATCCCAATCTATCTTCTTTTGCATCCAACAATTTCGCGACCTCTACTGCCACAAGTTCTGAAACAGATTCAGAAGACAATCCTATCAAAGGAACGCCGAAGGCAGTTAACAGCGTGTTGAATGCCAGTTTGGCTGCCGCAACCCCGATTGTCTATGATACTGCCATAAATCGGGACACGGTTTTTGATGAGCTTGGGGAAATTTACAAAACTCAAGGAGCAGGGTTAACTCTTTCTGCCGATACGACGTTAGTGGTACGACCCGGAGTGGCAATTCTTGCCAATTCTCAAATCCAAATCAATGGCAAACTTAGCGTGGTCGGAACAGGCTCCTCCAACGCGGTCTTCACCTCTTACAGAGATTCAAATTATGGCGGAGCTGGTGGAGCAAATCCAGGCGATTGGACCGGAATCAAATTCAATGCGGGCGCTTCAAGTCTTTCAAGCATTGATTATGCCAAAATAATTTACGCTGGAAGCGCGGGCGGCATGAGTGGGGGAATAATCGTGAATGGTTCCAATCCGACAATAACGAATTCCATAATAGAAAGAAGTATTTACGGCGCCACTGTCCTTTCCGGTAACCCAACCATTTCCAACAACACAATGCAGAACAATGATGCGACTGGCCTGCGAATCGCTGGCGGTAGTGCGGTCATCAACAACAATAGCAGTTTGGCAAACCAATATGGGGCGATTATCGAAGGCGGCGGCCCGACCCTGACCAGCAATGTTTTTGACAACAATACTTCTGAAGCGATTCAATGGTACTTCCTAAGTTCAACCCTCGCTGGATCCGGCAATACAGCTTCGGGCAACCCGAAGAATGCCATTGAACTTGCCGGCGGATCAAACACCGGAGGAAACCATACTTTTGTCAATCTTGGTTTGGGTTATTCGGTTAACAGCTTAACAGTGCGGGCATCCGATACTTTAACTATTAATCCAGGTACGATAATCAAATTCTCAAGTGGCATGACCGTAAATGGTAAATTGATTGCAGTTGGTACTGCTGGCAATCGCATTGTGTTTACTTCTTCCACTGACCCGGGTGTACCAGTCCCAGGGCAATGGGGAAATGTGAATTTAACCGCTTCTTCATCAGTAGAAACCCAAATTGCTTACGCGGATTTCAAAAACGGCACCGGTCTTTCCGGCACCACAGGGGCTTTGTATGTTGCAGTCAACGGCCTAAGTTTTGACTACCTTAATTTTGACGGCAACGGCTTGGGTTTGTTTGTGAACAGTTCAAATATAAGCATCAGTCAAAGCATGTTTAACAATAATCCCAGCGGCGGTTTGATCAACAATACCAGCAATCTTGTTAATGCCGAAAATAATTACTGGGGCAATGCCAGCGGGCCAAGACACAGTTCCAACCCCGGTGGAACCGGAGACAATGTCAGCGATAATATTGATTTTGACCCGTTTCTAACGGAAGCTCCCTAATTTATGCCTTTTAAGTTTGGTTTTTTGCCTGATTCCCGAAATTTGGTCGCGCAGGGACGCGGCTTTTTCAAAATCCAAATTCTTTGCGGCCATATCCATCTGATCCCTAAGTTCTTCAATTAGGTAGGCAATCTCCTGTTTAGTCATTTTAGTCAAATCTATCTGTAATCCGTCATCAGTGATCGGCGTTTTTAATTTTTGTCCGGCAAGGCGTGATTCTTTTATTGCTTTCACAATTCCCGCGGGAATAATCCCGTGTTTTTTGTTGTATTCTTCCTGGATTTTTCTTCTGCGTTTGACTTCGCCGATTGCCCGTTGCATTGAGCCAGTGATTTTGTCCGCGTACATTATCACATGCCCGTCAATGTGCCGGGCGGCTCGGCCCATTGTTTGGATCAGGGAAGTTTCCGATCGGAGGTATCCTTCTTTGTCAGCGTCCAAAATGGCAACCAGCGATACTTCCGGCAGATCCAGACCTTCACGGAGCAAATTAATCCCCACTACCACATCATAGACCCCGAGCCTCAAGTCTCTAAGAATTTCCAGCCGTTCCAACGTTTCGATCTCTGCGTGCAGATAGTGCGCCTTAATTTTATATTCAGCCAAATAATGGGAAAGCTCTTCTGCCATGTTTTTAGTCAGGGTAGTTACTAGTACCCTTTGTTTTTTTGCCACTCTTTTTTGTATTTCTTCCATCAGATCATCAATCTGGTTTTTTGTCTGCCGTATTTCAATTTCCGGATCAAGCAAGCCGGTCGGCCGGATCAGCTGTTCAACGACTTGTTTTGATATTGGAAGCTCTCTTGACTTATCTGGCGTTGCTGAAACGAAAATTGTCTGGTCGATCTTTTTTTCAAACTCCCCGAACTTCAAAGGACGGTTGTCGATCGCGGAAGGAAGTCTGAATCCATACTCAACCAAAGTTTTTTTGCGTGACTGGTCGCCTTCATACATTCCGTAAATCTGCGGGAGCGTGATGTGGGATTCGTCGATAAACAGCAGAAAATCATCAGGAAAATAATCGATTAGGGTGGAAGGCGGCTCGCCCGGATTTCGGAAATCGAGGTGGCGGGAATAATTTTCTATTCCATTCACATAACCCGTTTCAAGCATCATTTCGATATCAAAATTGGTCCTCTGTTCAATCCGCTGAGCTTCCAGGGCTTTGCCTTGTTTTTTGAAATATTTTGCCTGATCCGCAAGCTCTTTCCGGATATTGTCGATGGCCGCAAGCATTTTTTCCCTTGGGGTAACAAAATGTTTGGCCGGGAAAATTGTTATTTCTTTTCTTTGTCCCAGATCATCTCCCGTCAGAGGATCATGCTGGGAAATTTTTTCTATTTCATCTCCGAAAAAAGTAACTCGCACGATTTTGTCAGCCGATGCCGGGATCAGGTCCACGCTGTCCCCCCTCACTCGAAAAGTTCCGCGCTCAAGATTAATGTCGTTTCGCACAAACTGCAGATCAGTCAAACGGCGCAAAAGCTTGTCTCGCTTCAAACTTTGCCCAACCGCCAATCTCGTGGATAATTCCAAATAATCACCCGGCGACCCCAGTCCATAAATGCAGGAAACCGAGGCGACAATTAAGACATCGGATCTGGTCAGCAGGCCTTGGGTAGCGGCATTTCTTAGTTTATCGATTTCTTCATTGATCTCGGTTTCTTTTTCAATGTAAGTATCGCTTCTCGGGATGTACGCTTCCGGCTGGTAATAGTCATAGTAAGAGACGAAATAATGGACAGCGTTTTCCGGGAAAAAATCCTGAAATTCCGATGCCAACTGCGCGGCCAAGGTTTTGTTGTGGGAAATTACCAGGGTGGGTCTTTGGATTTTCTCGATCACGTTGGCCATGGTAAAGGTTTTCCCGCTGCCAGTGACTCCCAGCAGAGTTTGATGACGGTATTTTTTTCCCAAACCCAAGACTAACTTTTCGATAGCTTGCGGTTGGTCGCCCGATGGTTTGAAATTTGATACTAATTTGAATTTCATCGTAAACTGCATTGTAGCAAACTGGGCAAAGCCTTGTATAGAGGTTATAATTAACCCATGATTGGATCAATTAGCGGCAAAACCCAATATAAATCGTCAAGTTACATAATAGTTAACGCAAGCGGGGTCGGATACAAGGTGTTTGTGATTCCCCCGCTCCTGCTAAAGGCCCAGGCCGGCCAAGACCTGAATTTAGTCATTTCTACTTATGTCAGGGAAGATCAAATTTCGCTTTATGGCTTCGAAACCCTACCAGAACTTGAATTTTTTGAGTTGCTTTTAACCGTTTCCGGGGTGGGGCCGAAATCGGCCTTGGGGATTATGTCGCTTGCTTCCGTGCCAATGATCAAATCCGCGATTGTTTCAGAAGATCCCAGCGTGTTTACGAAGGTTTCGGGAATTGGCCGCAAGACAGCGGAGCGGGTGATTGTGGAACTGAAGGAAAAATTAAAAGACGAGTTGGGAGCAGCCCCGGTGGCAAAAGAGCATTCCGAGGCTATGGATGCCTTGATTGCCCTTGGTTATAGCCAGCAGCAGGCAAGAGACGCCTTGAAGTCAGTCCCGGGCGACGTGGTTAAATTGCAGGAAAAGATTAAGATTGCGTTAAAATTTTTGAGCAAATAGTCGATAGCATGATTTCCAGCCTTGATCAAAAAGCTTGGGATGAAAAAATAATCGACCTCGGTGGGTCGATTTTACAATCTTATGCCTGGGGGCGGTTCCAAGAGGAACTTGGAAACAAGGTAATCAGATTTTCCGGTCCAACTTATTCGGCCTCCGCAGTCGGATTGCCGCTGCCGATGGGAAAAAAATATTATTATTGCCCGAAGGGGCCAGTCGGCGAAGCTGCCGACAATCTTGCCGACCTCAAAACTTTGGGGGAAGACAAAAATGTGATTTTTGTCAGGCTAGAGCCTCAGAAACCCATTTTGCTCCCAGTTGCGGCCAAGGAAGTTCAGCCGAAAACAAATTGGGTTTTGTCAGTAGATCAGACCGAAGATCAGCTCTTAGTCGGGATGAAACCCAAAACCCGATATAATATAAACCTTGCTTTTAGAAAAGGAGTGGTGGTCAGGGAGGGTGGCGCTTCGGATCTGGTAAGCCTTTGGCAAATGATGCTTGAGACAGCGGCAAGGAACAAATTTCAGCTGCATCCCCAGAATTATTATTTAAAAATGTTTGAAATTCTTGCTCCCAAGCATTTGAAAATTTTGGTTGCTTCTTACCAAGGCAAGCCATTGGCTGGGATGATCCTTACGCTGTTTTCGGACTCCGCCACTTATCTGCACGGGGGCTCGAGTGCGGCAAATAAAGAAGCAATGGCTCCTTACCTCTTGCATTGGGAAGCGATCAGACTGGCAAAGTCTTTCGGTTGCAAGTTTTACGATTTTGGAGGCATTGCTTCCAACAACGATTCCCGGCATGCTTGGTCAGGGATCAGCCGGTTCAAAAAAGGCTTCGGCGGTTTTGAGATTAATTCTGCCGGGGTATATGACCTAATTTTCTCTCCTATTTGGTATAATGTTTACAAACAGGCCAGGCTTGTTCGTAGGCTTATAAGGCCTGTTTGAGACCAAAAATCAAAAAGCAAAATTCAAAATTTTTGAACTTTTACCTTTAATTTTTTATTTTTCTCAAATGCAATATAAAATCGCTGTTTCCGGTTCCGCGGAAAACAACTGCGCCCAGGGCGCGTTTCGAAAATCATATGAAGTTGGGCGGCAGATTGCTTTGCAAGGCGGAATTCTTTTAACTGGAGCAACTATAGGCATTCCCGCCTGGGCCACAAGGGGAGCTAAAGCCGCGGGCGGAATTTCAATCGGACTTTCTCCGGCCGTGTCCAAACAATCCCATATTAAGACTTATCATCTGCCAGTTAAGTATATGGACTTGATTATTTACACGGGCTTTGATTATTCCGGCAGGAATATGCTCATGACACGGGCGGCTGACGCCGTGATTGTGGTTTGCGGCAGGATCGGAACGCTTAACGAATTTACTACCGCCTTTGAGGAAAAGCGGGTGGTCGGCGTCCTGACGGGAACCGGGGGAGTGGAAGAAGAGATTGATGATATTTTAAAAATAGCCCGCCGTGGAAAAAAAAATATTGTCTTTGATGATGATCCTGCAAGGTTGGTGGCTAAGCTTATAAAATTAGTCCGGATAAACGAACGGCAAAAATCCGCTCCCAAGCATAGAGAGGTCGCGTAAATATGATCTTATATCTGGAAACCTCCGAGAATGAACAAGTAAGATTGGCCTTGATTGGTCCGCGAAAACGCGTTGAAATCAGCCAACATGCGATTTTTGATTTATCTGAAAAATTTCCGATTTTGATCCAAAAACTGCTAGATAAGGGTAAGATTAAGTTCTCTAATCTTACGGCAATCGCCGTGGTGGCCGGTCCGGGCCTATTTAGCCGCCTGCGGACCGCCGTGGTCACGGCAAACGCCTTGGCTTACGCTTTAGACTTGAAAATTATCCCGCTCTCGTCGCCTTTTGATAAGCTGGATTATTATAAGCTTTTGAAAAAACCGAAATTCCAGCAAATTGAGCCTCGGTACGGGAAAGCCCCTAACATCACGAAGGGGAAATAATGGCCATAAGTGGCAAAAGGGAATTTGCTTGACAAGATCGCGTTTTTGATTAAGATATAGATGTGATAACAAACTTAATAAGTTGCATAGCCTGAGTGGCTCTTTTTGCATATGGCAAGAAGAGGTTTGTTTTTGTGTCCTTCTGTAAAATATAGATAAAAATTAGGCTAACCTAAAAGGTTTTGGGCTCTCTCACTATTAATCCGTATGGATTGGCGGCTCAATGGTTTTTAAAGGAAAAACGGCTAATTTAAGCCTAAATTTGACGAAAAAAGAACCGAAGCAGGCTGGCCGAAAATTTTTTACATCTTTTCGAGAAGTCATGAACATGCCGCACTTGATTGAGGCTCAACTTGCCTCATACAAGTGGTTTTTGGAAAAGGGGCTTAAGGAATTATTTGAGGAAATCAACTCCATAAAGGATTTCACCGGCAAGAACCTGGAGTTGTTTTTTCAGGATTATTATCTAGATAAGCCTAAATACGACGAAAAGACAGCCAAGGAGAGGAATACCACCTTCGAAGCACCTCTCTACGTTTCGGTTAAATTAGTCAATAAGGTCACCAATAAGACCAAGACCCAGGATGTTTACTTGGGTGATTTCCCCTTGATGACGCCGAGGGGCACTTTTGTAATTAACGGCGTTGAACGGGTCGTGGTTTCCCAGCTGGTCAAATCACCGGGCGCGTTTTTTACTGGGGAAACCTCCCGCGGCAGAAATTGGTATGGAGCCAAGATTATTCCCAACCGAGGCGCTTGGCTTGAAATTGAAACCGACATCAACGGGGTGTTGTCCGTGAAAATCGACCGGAAACGGAGGATTCCCGTTACCGCGCTGCTTCGAGTTTTTAAATTTGAGTCGGATGAAGAGATCCTTTCTGCTTTTGCCGATGTCGATACCAATCCCGACAGCCGATATATTCAGAATACTTTAGAAAAAGATCCTTCCAAAACCATTGACGAGGGGTTTAAGGAAGTTTATAAGCGCATCCGTCCAGGCGATTTGGCAACAGTGGACAATGCCAAGTCTTTAATCGAAGCCATGTTTTTCCACGCTGACCGTTATGATTTATCAGAAGTCGGCCGCTACAAGCTTAATCAGCGATTGAACATAGTCGGCCGTGAAGAAAAGATTCTGACCAAACAGGATTTGGTGGATATTATTAAAGAAATCATCAAGCTGAACAACACCCAAGGGCCCTGGGACGATATTGATCACTTGGCAAACAGGCGGATCAAGGCCGTCGGCGAGTTGATTCAGGGGAAATTCAGGGTCGGGCTCGCCAGGATGAGCAGGATTGCCAAGGATCGCATGAGCCTGGCAGATATTGAAACAGTTACCCCCGCCCAGTTAATCCATGTCCGCCCGATTGTTGCCGTGATCCAAGAGTTTTTTTCTTCTTCCCAGCTTTCCCAATTCATGGACCAGACTAATCCCCTGGCCGAACTTGAGCATAAGCGCAGGCTTTCTGCCATGGGTCCAGGCGGCTTGTCTCGTGAGCGCGCCGGATTCGAAGTCCGTGACGTGCACCGCAGCCATTATGGCCGTCTTTGCCCGATTACCACGCCTGAAGGCCCAAACATCGGGTTGGTTGCGCATTTGGCAAGCTATGCAAGAATCAACGAATTTGGGTTTATCGAAACTCCTTACCGAAAAGTCAAAAAACTGGTTGCAAACGACGGGAAACAAGCGATCGGCCTTATCGGAAGGGTTGATCTTAAAGACGAGAACGGTGGAATTGTTGTTCCCGCCGGGAGTCAGATTGGCAAGGAACAAGCAATCAGAATTGCAAACAATAAGTCCCTGCTTCAAGTCCCAACCAAACCTACGGTTACTGACGAGATTGAATATCTTGATGCTTATGAGGAAGAAGACGTGGTTATTGCCCAGGCCAATGTGGCAGTTGATGACCGCGACTATTTTGTAGATGAGAGAACTTCGGTTAGGGTGCACGCCGAACCTTCGATTGCTTCAACTGACGAGATTGATTATGTTGAAGTTTCGCCCAAGCAGATTATTTCCGTTACCACTTCCTTAATTCCTTTTTTGGAGCACGACGATGCCAACCGCGCCTTGATGGGATCGAACATGCAGAGGCAGGCTGTGTCCTGCATTAAGCCTGATGCCCCGGTTGTTGGCACTGGCGTTGAAAGGAAAGCGGCTTATGATTCGGGACAGGTCGTCATCGCCGAAAATGAAGGGACCGTGAGTTCAGTCAGCGGCGATAAAATAGTGATTTTGGAAAAAAATGGGAAAAAGAAAGAGTATTCTTTACAAAAATTTATCCGATCCAATACCTCCACGTCCATCAACCAGCATCCGATTGTTAAAAAAGGCCAGGAGGTCAAAGCAGGGGAAGCGATCGCGGATGGCGCGGCGATTGATAACGGAGAATTGGCATTGGGGCAGAATATGTTAGTGGCTTTTATGTCTTGGGAAGGCGGCAATTATGAGGACGCGATTTTAATCTCCTCCCGAATAGTGGAAAACGACCGCTATTCATCGATCCACATTGAAGATTTTAAAGTGGACGTGCGGGATACGAAGCTTGGACCGGAAATCATCACTCGCGATATTCCAAACGTCGGCGAGGAAAAGCTTAAGGATTTGGACGAGAACGGGGTTATCCGAATTGGCGCCCAAGTCAAGGCTGGCGATATTTTGGTTGGGAAGATCACTCCAAAGGGAGAGACCGACTTAACCGCCGAAGAAAAACTTCTGCGCGTGATTTTTGGCGAAAAATCACGCGACGTCAAAGATACTTCCCTAACCTTGCCGCATGGAGAGTACGGCAAAGTGGTTCATATCAGGGAATTTTCCAGGGAGCAGGGGGACAAACTTCCTTCTGGCGTGATTAAGTCTATTCAAGTTTCCGTAGCAGTGCTGCGTAAAATTCAGGTGGGAGACAAAATGGCCGGACGGCACGGCAATAAAGGGGTTATTTCCCAGGTGATTCCGCTTGAGAACATGCCGTTTATGTCCGATGGCACGCCGGTGGATATTATTTTAAATCCTTTGGGAGTTGCTTCCCGTATGAATATAGGACAGATTTTGGAAACCCATTTGGGACTGGCCGCCAAGAAACTCGGCTACACAGTTGCTTCTCCTGCCTTGGACGGAGTGCCGGAAGAAGTGATCAAGCAGGAGCTTGCTCGCGCCGGATACCCGGAAGACGGCAAAGTAGTTTTGTTCGACGGCAAGTCAGGCGAGCAGTTTGCGGAAAAAGTCACAGTGGGGATTATTTACATGCTTAAACTGCATCATTTAGTGGACGACAAGATGCACGCCCGTTCCACCGGGCCTTACTCTTTGATTACCCAGCAGCCCTTGGGCGGCAAAGCCCAATTTGGCGGACAGCGGTTCGGAGAAATGGAAGTCTGGGCCTTGGAAGGCTATGGAGCGGCTCATACTCTGCAGGAAATGCTAACCATCAAATCCGATGACGTGGTTGGCCGGGCAAAGACTTACGAATCGATTGTCAAAGGCGAGGCGATTAAAAAGCCAAACGTGCCAGAGTCGTTCCGGGTTCTGGTTAAAGAATTAGAATCTCTTTGTTTGAACGTGGAACTGGTCGGGCAAAAATTAGCAGAGGATGCGGCAGGGGAGATCCGCGAGCTTGCCACGACTGACGAAAAGTTGCCTGAACTGGAACCAGTGGCGGCTGACAGCGATAAAGGAAAAAAGAAGTCCGCCAAAGGCGGATCCGCCTCCGGCGGAAAAGGGAAGAAATAATTATGGTAACTCAGACTGAAGAATTCAAGGCTGTCAGGCTCAAGCTTGCTTCCCCGCAGGATATTTTGAACTGGTCGTATGGAGAAGTGACCAAGCCGGAAACAATCAACTATCGGACCCAGCGCCCGGAGAAAGATGGATTATTTGATGAGAAAATTTTTGGCCCGATCAAAGACTGGGAGTGCTACTGCGGCAAATATAAGCGGATCCGCTATAAGGGGATCATTTGCGACAAGTGCGGAGTCGAAGTAACCCGCGCGTCAGTCCGGCGTGAGCGCATGGGCCACATCAAGCTGGCCGCGCCCGTGGCGCACATCTGGTTTTTGCGGGGAGTTCCTTCCCGCCTCGGCTTGGTTTTGGATTTGTCAGTGCAGGAGCTGGAAAAGGTGGTTTATTTCGCGGCATATATTATCACCAGCGTGGATGAAGATGCCCGGGCGGCTACGGTTGAGCAAATCGAGCGGGAATTTAAGAATAAGAAAAAAGAAATTGAAACCCGGTACGAAACTCTGATCAATCAGGCTAAGGGCAAGGTTAAGGCCGACGAAGAAAATTCGGAAGTTTTGAGGCTTGCTGAATTAAGCCAAAAAGAAAGCGAGCATTTGGAGTCAATTAGGGATTTGGCCAGATCAGAATTAAAAAGCATCAAAAAGTACCAGATTATTTCCGAATTGGAATACCGCGATTTGTCGTTGAAGTACGGACCTGTGTTCCAAGCAGGCATTGGCGCTGCCGCGATTGAACAGCTGGTGTCCGAAGTGGATTTGGAAGAGAAATTTAACGAGCTGCAGCGCGAGATGGCCACCGCGGAAGGGGTAAATAAGAGAAAAATCGTTCGAAGGCTGAAATTATTCAAATCTATGATTAGGGCACCGATCCGACCCGAGTGGATGATTATTTCAAATCTTCCGGTGATCCCACCTGATTTGCGGCCAATGGTGCAATTAGACGGCGGACGTTTTGCGGCTTCTGATTTGAACGACTTATATAGGCGCGTAATCAACCGCAACAATCGGCTGAAAAAACTTTTGGAAATCGGGGCGCCTGAAGTCATTACCAGAAACGAAAAGCGTATGCTGCAGGAGGCTGTGGACGCCTTAATCGATAATTCTATTAGACATGGTAAGGAAGTGACCGCCTCTACTGGCCAGAAGCGCAAATTGCGCTCTTTGGCTGACATGCTCAAGGGCAAGCAGGGCCGGTTCCGTCAAAATTTGCTGGGCAAACGTGTCGATTATTCAGGGCGGTCAGTGATCGTGGGCGGACCTAACCTCAAGCTGCACCAGTGCGGATTGCCGAAGAAAATGGCATTAGAATTGTTCAAGCCGTTTGTCATTTCCAAATTGATTGGCCGGGAATATGCCCACAATGTCAGATCGGCAAACCGCCTGATCGAACAGGGGATTACTGTTGTTTACGATATTTTGGAAGAAGTCACACGAGAGCATTATGTTTTGCTTAACCGCGCGCCGACTCTTCACCGCTTGGGCTTCCAGGCTTTCCTTCCGGTATTGATTGAAGGTAAGGCCATCCAGATCCATCCTTTAGTGTGTCCTGCTTTTAATGCGGACTTTGACGGCGATCAGATGGCTGTGCACGTTTCATTGACCGCTCCCGCGCAGGAAGAGGCCAAGAACATCATGTTGTCCAGTAAAAACCTGCTGAAGCCCGCTTCCGGTGAGCCGATCATGGGCCCTAACCAGGACATGGTTTTGGGTTGTTACTGGTTGACCCGGATTCACCCTAACCAAAAAGGAGAAGGCAAGATTTTCGGAAGCGCTGAGGAGGCAATCTTGGCTTATAAATCAAATGCGGTTTCGCTTAAAGCCAAAGTAAAAATCAGGTTAGGCGAAGCATGGGGAAATAAGGGGTTAATCGAAACCTGCGTTGGCCGAGTCTTGTTCAATGAAGTCCTGCCAATCGAAATGCGTTTTGTCAACGATGTAATGGATAAAAAAAGCCTGCAGAAAGTGGTCCAGATTTGCTACCGTGATTATGGGATTGACCGGACCGCGACTTTGCTTGACGACATTAAGCGCATCGGCTTCCATTATGTGACCAAATCGGGTATTTCCTGGGGGATGGATGATCTGCGGGTTCCGGAAATCAAGGCCGAACTGCTGCGAAAGGCTGACGAGGAAGTACTCAAATCTTTCGAGCAATTCCAGCAAGGGCTGCTGACTGCCCAGGAGCGGTCAAACCGGGTAATTGAAATTTGGGCGGAAGTCAGAGACAAAATTACTGAAGCCATAACCACTACTTTGGACGAATTCGGCACGGTTTATCAGATGGTTAATTCCGGAGCCAGAGGTTCTGTGTCGCAGATCGCCCAAATGGCCGGCATGAAAGGTTTGGTCACCAACCCTGCCGGGGACGTGATCGAATTGCCTGCCAGAGATTCTTTCAAAGAAGGCTTGAACATTTTGGAATATTTCATCTCCACCCACGGCTCCCGAAAAGGTATGACTGACACAGCGCTTAGAACCGCGGATGCCGGGTATCTAACCAGAAGACTGGTGGACGTTGCCCAGGACATTGTGGTAAACGCTGATGACTGCGGCGTTGCAGACGGCCGTTTAATTACCCGGGCTTCTTCCGAGGCTTTAGGCCGTCCGCTTGCCCGAAGAATTTTTGGCCGGGCCTTAGCCAAAGACATTAAAGGTCCGGACGGCAAGATTATTGCATCGGCCGGGGAGTTTATTGATGACAGGTTGGCTGAAAAAATTGACAAGTCTGGAGTGTCAGAAGTTGAAGTCAGGACTGTTCTTCGATGCACTTTAACCAGAGGGGTCTGCGCAAGATGCTACGGCTATGATTTGGGCTTTAATAAGCCGGTGGAATTAGGCGCGGCAGTCGGCATTGTGGCGGCTCAGGCAATTGGAGAACCGGGCACGCAGCTGACCATGAGAACTTTCCACACCGGCGGGATTGCCGGTTTGGACATCACTCAAGGTTTGCCCAGAGTCGAGGAATTGCTGGAAGCTCGCGAGCCTAAGGGACAGGCAGCAATCTCCGAGATTGATGGATTTGTCGCATCGGTAAAAAGCAGCAGCAAAGAATTGGTCATCAGAGTTGAAGCCAAGGATCTTGCCAAAGATGAATACGTTCTTCCGTCCGCCCAAAATCTTCAGTTAAAGGAAGGGGAAACCGTCAATGAGGGAGACCCATTGTTTATCGACGTGAAAGGAGAGACCATCCGAGCCAAGAACGCGGGAATTGTGCGAGTTGAGAGGAACAAACTCACCGTGATCCGCGAAGCCGAAAATTTCAAAGAATATTCAGTGCCGGCCGGGCTTGGTTCTATTGTCAAAGAAGGCGATTTGGTGGCCAAAGGCCAGCCTCTGACCGAAGGCAACCTCAACCTCAATCAAATATTTGGGCTTAACGGGATTGGAGCCTGCCAGGATTACTTGATAGCGGAAGTGCAGGAGATTTATGCTTCCCAGGGACAGAACGTAAATGAAAAGCATATTGAAATTATTGTCAGGCAAATGTTTTCCAAGGTCCGAGTCACAGAATCCGGCAACACCGACTTATTGATGGGAGATATCATTGATAAATCAAGGATGGCCATGTCGAACAAGGCCTTGCAAGCAAATGCCAAACCGGCTGAAGCCGAACAGCTTCTTATGGGCATTACCAAATCTTCCCTGAACACGGAATCGTTTCTGGCAGCTGCTTCTTTCCAAGAAACCACAAGGGTACTGATTGAAGCCGCGGTTTCGGCAAAGACAGATTATTTGCGCGGATTGAAAGAAAACGTGATTATCGGTAAACTGATTCCGGCAGGAACCGGCTATCGTCAGGAAGCGCTTGCGGAAAAAGAAGCAGACGAAGTCGCGGACAGCAGCCGGTAAATTTGAATTAAAAAAAGAGCCTTAAAGGCTCTTTTTTGTTGGGTTTTTTCTTGCTGTCTTAATCGGCCATTTTCGGACCATTAGAAGATCTTTATGCTCAAGTTGCCAGACAGCTTCCGTCACAAAAGGCATAAAGGGATGAAGCATCACAAGGGAATCGTTTAAAATTTCATTCAGAAGCCTTTGCGCTGACGTGCGAAGTTTTGGCTCGGCTAATTTGGCCTTTGATTCTTCAATGATTTTATCCGCGAATGTGTGCCAGAAGTAGTGGTAGAGATCTTCAGCGGCGTGGGCAAAATCGAATTTCTCCATTTTTTTAGTGACATTCCTGGCAAACTCCTCAAATTCGGAGAGGGTTTTTTTGTCTGCTTCGTTAAGTTTGGCCTGTTCGTCCGCGTCATACGAACTTTGGATTACAAAACGTGAGGCATTCCATATTTTGTTGGCAAAATTACGGTAGCCCTTCACTTTCATCTCATCGTATTTGCTGTCATTGCCAGGACCGACCCCGACTACCAAAGCCATGCGCAGGGCATCAGCTCCGTATTTATCAATTACTTCCACTGGGTCGATTCCATTGTCCAAGGATTTGCTGAACTTGCGGCCTTGAATATCGCGGACGATCCCGTGGAGGTAAACAGTTTTGAACGGAATTTCTTCAAGCAGAAAAGTGCTCATCAGGATCATGCGCGCAACCCAGAAGAACAGGATTTCATATCCGGGGGCCATGACATCTGTCGGGTGGAAGGCTTTGAGATCAGAAGTTTCCTTGGGCCAGCCAAGGGTTGAGAAGGTCCAAAGCGCTGAAGAAAACCAGGTATCCAGGGTGTCTTCGTCCTGTTCCCAACCAGAATCTTTTGGAGATTCGACATCGCAGTAGATTTGGTCTCCTTTGTACCATACCGGGATCCTGTGGCCATACCAAAGTTGCCTGCTGATATTCCAATCCCGCAGATTGTCAATCCAGTGGAAATATATTTTTTCAAAGCGTTCAGGAAGGATTTTGATTTTGCCTGAAGCCACAGCGTCGTGCATGAGCTCTTTCAAACTTTTGACTTTTGACTTTTGGCTTTTGACTTTCTTCTTTACATCCACAAACCATTGCAGTTTTGGCAGGGGTTCGATAATCCCCCCGCTGCGCTCTGCCGTGGAAATGTTCATGTCTATTTTTTCGGTTTTTTCCAGCAGGCTTTGTTCGTTAAGCCAGCTGACCACAATCTCCCGGGCTTCTTTGGTTTTTTTGCCGACTGCTAAGGATCCTGCCTGCTGGGTCATCTTGGCGTATTCATTGATGATTTGAATTGCCGGAAGATTGTGCCGCTGCGCGATTTCGTAATCGGCAATGCTGTGAGCAGGAGTGACACCAACAGCGCCTGTGCCAAAGTCAGGATCTACAGTTTCATCAGCAACGATTTTAAGATGAAGTTTGGCTCCGGCAAATTCCAGATCAAACTCTTGCCCGACATAAGCTTTATACCGCTTGTCCTTTGGGTGAACAGCTACGGCAGTATCCCCAAGTTTTGTTTCAGGTCTAGTAGTGGCAATTGTAATTGGGAAATCTTTGGAGTATTTAAAATAAAACAGTTGTCCCAATTCTTGCTTGTAAACCACTTCATCATCAGAAACCGCAGTCTGTCCTTTCGGATCCCAGTTGATTACCCTGATTCCGCGGTAGATAAGCCCGGCGTCAAACATCCGTTTGAAGGCCGTGCGAACAGCCAAGTTTCTGGTTTCATCAAAAGTGAATGCTTCGCGGCTCCAATCAGCAGACGCTCCAACTTTCCGCAACTGATTTTGGATTGTGCCCCGACTTGCCGCGACAAATTCTTCAACTTTTGCAATAAACGCTTCCCTCCCAATATCATGCCGGTTTTTGCCTTCCTCTTTGGTTAGAATTTTTTCCACCTTTGTGTTTGTGGCAATTGCCGCATGGTCGGTCCCAGGGAGCCATAATGCTTTTTCGCCTTTCATCCGATGATATCTGATCATGATATCTTGGATGGAGGATTCAAAAGCATGGCCAATGTGCAAAGTCCCCGTGGCATTCGGCGGGGGCATCATTATGGCAAAAGGCTTTCCAGAAAGATTGTCTGGATTAAAATATCCGGACATCTCCCATATTTTATAAATGTCGGGTTCTTTTTTTTGATCGTAAGTTGTTGTAATTTCTTTCATCGGCGTTGCGCTTTCTTCTTCCTATTTACTAAAAAAGAGGGTCCCTAAAGGGATGCCTCAAGAGTCCACTGCGGACGGTTCCATCTTGATTCCTTGCTCTTTTCTGTTATAATTATAAACCCACTAAGGGCAAGGCTCTTAATTGCGCAAGATAACGGATTGCGTCCGGCAGGGTCTATTAATAGCTTAATTTGGCCATATTCTTCCTGCAGCGCCGTAAAATACGGAAACAAAGTGACAGCTTTGTAATTCGCTTTTGCTGATTGAAAAATCCGTTTTAAGTATAGTTAAAGCCGATCTTTCAGTCAAACAAAAACCAACATCTAACCAGTGAGGAGGACACATGGCGAAGAATGTTGTCACCAGCCCTTTTCATTGGCGAAGGGCATTCCAGAGGGTTCGAGAACGGTTCGGCTTGAGTTCTTGGCAAATCGTGGCTCTGCATGAGATATTCGATGAGCTGGAAGAAACTGAGAGGCAGGAGAGAAATCAGGACCTGGACAACGAGCGCGCTCGCATTAATCTTGAGCATGAGGAAGCATTCCAAAAGCTCCAAGAGATTTTGTCGGGCCTGTTTTTAAGCTTCGAGCGGCAAACTGTAGACCTGTCGAAGGAAAGGGAAGAGAACATCGCCCTGAATAGGATTCTCGACCAGAAAGTGCGCGAGAATCAGGTTCTGCGGAAACTGATAAATCGGTATGATCAGGACCGAATTTCGAAGCTCCACACGCTCGGAATCACGCGCCAGGCTTGCGAGGAATACATTGTCGACCCAAACGTCGCGTCGTTGCTCCTGGTATTCCTGGATGTCAACGACTTCAAGAGTAGGATCAACTTCGAGTTCGGAAGGCCGGTTGGGACTCAGGTGATCAGGGCAGTCGGCAGGATGATCGGCCAGCTGACGCGGGGAATCGACGTAAAAGGCAGGACCATTTCAGAGCCGGGTTCCTTGAACGCATCACGCTGGGGAGGCGACGAATTCGTTATCATCGCCCCGCTCAAGTCCGAAGACCTTCCGTTTCAGTTGATCCGAAGGATACGGGATCACCTCGAAGACCCAGAGTATCAGGCCAATTGTGGCGTGTCGTTACCGTTTAGCTTGAGGTTCTCTATCGGCGCTGTACACTATATCCTGCCTAAGGATCGGTACGCTTTGCCGCCAGAGACGCAATATGACAAGTTGATAGACGCGGCTGATGCGCTTACTGATGTTTCCAAGGAAAAAAAGCCGGACACTCACACTTGCCTGCTGCGGGCCAGGCTTGAGCGGGAAGACGATGGGGAGTTGGACCTGGCGGGGACACTCGTCACTTTTACATAGGCATTGCGGTTGGGGAAGCGAAAGCTTTCTCACCGCGATGCCAGGAGGTTTCCTGAACTAATTTGAGATTAGGATCTGCTTCAAAGTTTTTGACTTTGATTTTTTTGTTTTTATATCGATAATAAGCGGCCAGCCCGATCATACCTGCATTATCAGTGGCGAATTCAGGATCCGGAACAACTGATCTGATCCGGTGCTTTTCCCCAAGCAATTTGAAATTTTTTCTTAGAAGTTCGTTTGCTGAAACTCCGCCGCCAAGCATAATTGTCCTGGGATGGAATTTTTTTATGGCTTGTTCGGTTTTTGAAATCAAGACATCCACTATGGCTTGCTGGACTGAAGCCGCAAGATTTTTCCTGGTTTTGTTGTCCAACTTTTTGCTCGATCGAGCAATGTTTTGGACAGTGTAAAGGACGGCTGTTTTGAGCCCTGAAAAGCTAAAGGACAAATTGTTGCTTTTGATCATTGGTCTGGGGAAATCGAATGTTTTGGGGTTGCCTTTTTTCGCCAGGGCTGAAATCCTAGGGCCGCCAGGATAGCCAAGGCCTAAAATTTTTGCGCTTTTGTCAAATGCCTCACCAGCGGCGTCATCCAAAGTTTCCCCCACGATTTTAAAATTCCCGTGGCCCTTCATAATCACTAGCAAAGTGTGCCCGCCAGAAACGATGAGGATTAAGGCGGGGAATATTTGATTTTTGAATTTTGATTTTTGAATTTTGCCAGCGAAGTTGGAATAGATGTGCGCTTCAAGATGATTTATGGGAACGACAGGAATATCCAAAGCAATACCTAAAGTTTTTGCTGTCTGTACCCCGACCATTAATGAAGTGATCAACCCAGGGCCTTGGGTAACCGCGATTAAATCAACATTTTTCAATTCTTTTCCAGCCTGTTTTAGAGCAAGTTTGACGCAGGGAATAATTACAGGCACGTGATTGCGGGCAGCCACTTCCGGAATCACTCCGCCGTGACGGGAGTGAATTGTGGTCTGGGAGGCGACAATATTGGACCTGATGCGAGGGTAACCCTCGGAACGAGGGTTACCCTCGATGACGGCAGCGGCTGTTTCGTCGCAGCTTGATTCGAGGGCTAAAATAGTTTTAAATTTTTTAGACATGGGGTAATTATATAGAAAACCGCCTGGAGTTCCAAGCGGTTTCGCTTTGGCTATGCCCTAATATCTGGGCACAGGCCGTGAAATTTGGGTTAGGCTGATAATCGCCCACGCAATCAGCCAATAAACAATTAAGGCGATCAGGGTAGTCCATTCGAAAATTCCCCCAGTTCCGGCTGTGGCAGTTGAGCGGACGATTCCTGCAAACGGATCAACGAGGGGTTGTGTTATTGAATAAATGAAATTTGTAAAGCCAGCCGTGGGCGCTGCTGCCAGGAGACGAAGAATAATTCTGATTACCAGTAAGGCTTCAATCACTCCGGCAATAAACCATATTACCCTAGCCACGATTATTTGTCCGGGCATTCTTGGAGGAGCTTGATAAATTTCTTCTGCCATATTTTTTCCTTCCTTTTAGCGGTTTCATTTTATTTTGGAGTACAAAAAAACTTCGCACAATAGTGCGAAATTACAGCTTTATTGCAATTTTTTTTGATTTCAAATAAAAGTAAGCTATTACCGCGAAAGTGACGAGAGGGGAGACCCAACTGGGGATATGAAAGCCAAAGGAGTCCAAAATCATTATTACTCCGAGGAATAGAACCGAGTACATAGCACCGTTTTTTAGATAAAGATATTTTTTTATCCGTCCAATATTACCGATCGTGATTTGTCTCACGACCAGGGCGCCTAATCCGTTCCCGAGAATAATCAGCGGAATAGAAAAAGTAAAAGCGAAAGCACCCAACACGCCGTCAATCGAGAATGTGGTATCGATAACTTCCAAATACATAATCTTGCTAATATCTGTAAGCCCTTGGTTCATCAAATTGCGTTCGCTGGCTTCAGCGTTTTCTTTGAATCCGTGAATAATAAAAAAGGCCGTGGAGCCGACTACCGCGCCGAAAGCCATGAATGGATTGATTTTTAAGGCAAACCAGACTAATCCCGCCAGAAGGATGGAGACAACGGCGTAAAACCATACTCCTTGCCGATGGAAAAACTTTTCCCCATACAGGCCATAATTTTTTGGTTCTAAAAATAACCAATGAAAAAAGAGGAAAATCAAAAACGTGCCCCCGCCCACTAGAAGCAGGGGAGCCGTCTGTTCAATCGCTTCAATTACCTTAGGGTCATTGCTAAAGGTGGCTGTAAGAGAGCCTAAAAACCCCAAGGAAGGAGTTGTGGCCCAAATAATGACCCAGGGAAGAGCGCCTCTGACTATAAAGACAGCAAATAACAAGCCCCAGAACAAAAACCATCTGCGGGCTTTTTGGCCCATAGTAGAAAGGACCTCGGCATTGATCACGGCGTTGTCAATGCTGCTGACTGTTTCAAACAAAGAAAGGCCGGCGATAGTTAAGATGATTGAAAAAAAGTTCATATAGCCCGACCTTAATTATAGTTTAAATCGCCAGAGTTTCCAAAAGTTGACAAACATTTTGCTTGTGTTTATTATAAGCAGTAATGGCTGAATATAAAGGAAACAATCTGAAAATTATTCCAACAGAATTCGATCAGTAAAGACCGGAGCGATTCGGTCTTTTTTCTTGCGAAAAAAGGAGGGATAGTGGTTGAACATGAAGGACTTACGCCGCTTCAGCAGCAGGCAATGGCGGTGTGGGAAGCCGCGAAACAAAACATTGCCCAGGCATTGAAATTGGGATCGGGGCAAGAATGGCCTGATGGGATGGTCGTGAATGCCAATGGCCATGCTTGTTCCGTGGGATCAGGCGAGTTTGGGCACTTCGAAGTCATTCACCCCGTAACCAGACGAAGCGTTCCTGTGTTGTTCCGCGAAGGTGACACGATGCGGGCCCTTGCAAGCCAGCTCGTGAGTAAGCCCGCGACCTTCGTTCGATACCAGATTAGGCCGGGGTTGAGGAGAGCGCCAGAGTTTTGATGCTCCCATAGGGGCTTGTCGAAGCCGGGGCTTAGGACTCATAGTCCATGCCTCGGCTTACGTATTTGTAGGCTTGAATTAATTCCGGTTTTTCGATATACTATCCTAGCTTTATCGGCCCTATCGTCTAACGGTTAGGACAGCGGGTTTTCAGTCCGCTAATCTGGGTTCGATTCCCAGTAGGGTCACCAAGAATTTAAAAAAGCTTAGTTAAGGGAATCGAACGGGTTGAAGCGAGACGAGGCATCAGCCGAAGTCGAGCGATCGATTTTGATTAAGTATCAAAATCGCAACCCACGACACGATCACGCCAGTGATCGTTGAAGATTCCCAGTAGGGTCACCAAAGAATTTAGAAAAGCTTAGTTAAGGGAATCGAACGGGTTGAAGGAGACAAGTATTAAAATTTAGCTTTTAGATATTAAGCGCAATGTTAGCGTTTTTTATTTTGACCGCCTTTGTTCCATGTTAACCATAATTTGCTTGCAATACAGCGAAAAAATTGTTTGAATATTACAAACGCGGCAGGGAATCCATGCTGTTTAATTACGGATAAAATTGCTTATCCACAAAAATTCACATTAAGACCTAACCGTGGGCTAAAAAGAGAGCAAATAACAATATATAGAAGTATTAAATAACAATTATCAAATGACGAAAAGCAAATTATTATGCTTAAACGTAATAGTCAATTTTTCCCATGTTTGAAGAAAAAATGACGAATTGTCCCCAGTGCCGTAAGCCGATTTTGAAAAAAGGAGTATTTTCCTCTCCTGTCCAATTCGATATGCGGTGCCCATGGTGCCAGACAAATCTTAAAGTAACGATTGAGGCGAAAATCGTCACCCAGATTATTAGCACTCCGGCGGAAGAAAAAATAGCCCAGTTAGGGAATAATTTTACAAACATTTAAAAATTGAAAATGAGCGGACCACGAGCGCCGCGGGAGCACGAGAGCCCATCTTAAGTCGACAATCTTTAGAATTGTCGCTTGTGATGGGCTCTTTTTTTACCCAAAAGTAAAGGTCGGATTGGGTAAAATAATAGCTTAAAGATTAATCTTTAAAACTATTAATCAAAGGAAAATATATGAAAAAAGTAATTGGTGGTTTAAGCCTTCTGGCTCTGATGGCTCTGGCCTTGCCCGCGGGAGCAGCGAATATTGAGAGCATTAATGACAGCTCGGTTGCCAAGATCAAGTATCGATTAATGTTGAATATTTCAAGCTCTAACAATAATTTGGCCGCGATTGATAACCAGGTGACCGCCACCTCGAACAGCGGCGGCAACACTATTGAATCAGCTGGTTTTCAATCAGGCACCGTATTGACCACGGGTGAGGCAGGCGCGGTTACCGAAATTGATAATACCGCGAACAGCATTGAGCTTGATTCTTCGACTGAAGTCGAATTCGGGAGCGAAAACGATCAAATTCTAAGTGTAAACGGAAGCTCGACGGCCAAGGTCAAAAATACCCAAGATATTGTCGAGGGATTCGCCAATCTTAATGATGTCTCAGTCCTCAACGTGGGCACCGCAGTTGCCAATAGCGGTGAAAACCAGACTGTCTCAGAAGAGGGGTTACAGAATTCTGAAATCAGAGCGGGTAACGCCATTACCGCAAGCGTTGTGGCCAACCGTTTCAACCGCATCAGCCAAGTCCTTACCAGAATAGTAAGGTAGTTATAAATTGCCAAGCGGGAAAAATTTTCCCGCTTGGCAGCAGTCTTAAATCCAAATGAAATACTTTATTGGTTTAATCCTAATCTTTTCTATAATATTTGCTCCTGTTTTGTCTTTGGCTGAAACAAGCGCGGTCCCAAATGAGTGTGGAATCCAAGAAAACCAGGTCCAAGCCTTGGGGGACGCCGAAGGTGAGCCTGTTTCCATCCAAGAACCTCAAGTCGGGTCAGAAACGGGAGTTGTCAGCGATACGCCCGCGGAAATTCCAGCCTCGCCAACTGGCCAGGAATTAAGCCAGGAACCGATCCAAGCGCCTGATGCGTCGTTAACTCCGGCAGAGGAGCAGCCTTTGATTCAAGAACCCGTCGAAGAAACGGTTCCTGAAGAAATTCCAAGCCAGGAGCCGGTTATCCAGCCGGAGCAAACTATTGTGGATTGTATGGTGATAGAAAACGAGAATTTAGCCGATATTTTGAATAACACAGAAGTTGGAGCAGCAAGCGGCGGAAACCAAATCAGCGCCAGCAACGAATCCGAAAACGATGTCAGCGTTAATCAGGCTGCGATTGAAACCGGCGAGATAAACGTGTATGCCAACGTGGTAAATATAGTCAACAGCACACAGTTTAATTCCAAAATCACGCAAATTACCGAGGAGTTTAATAATTTGGCCGCGGACTTGGTTTTTAATCAGATGGAAACAGAGCCTGCCGAAATCTCCAGGGATTTGTTGGCGGGGCTTTGCGGAGAAGATGTTCTCTGCCAAAGTGTTACCACATTTAAGCTAAGCAATAAAAATATTGCCAAGGTTGAAAACAACGTGCAGGTTGAGGGCGATTCAGGAAATAACGGCATTGCCGGGGTTGAAGGCGAGGCAACTATTCAAACCGGCTCGGTCAATGCCTTAGTCAACATTTTGAACATTGTGAATGCCAATTTGATCAACTCCCGCTGGACGATCGCCACTTTTAATATTTTCGGTGATTTCAAGGGCGATTTAGTCCTGCCTTCTGAGCTTTATTTTCAGGGTTTCGGCAGCGGAGGAGGCCAGTCAAATTATCAAATAAACCAGTCCAACAAGATTGTTCTTGACATAGCCAATGATAATTACGCGCTGCTGACTAATGACGTACAAAGCACGGCCCAGTCAGGAGATAATACCATAACCGGCGAAACAGCGCAGGACACATTGGTCGAAACCGGCGATTCTGTAAGTGTTGTGAACACCCAGAACTTTCTAAACACGACCTTGATTAATCAGAACTGGTTTTTGGGGATTGTGAACACGGTTGGAGAATGGACAGGGGGAGTCTATTCCCTCCCTGACGAGGTCCAGATGACGCAGACTCCATTAGGAATGACGTTTTTTTCCACTTCTTCCAATGACGCGGAATTAAACAGCCAGTTTGAGGATTTGATGTCTGAAGTTGCTGAAGGAAAAGAGGTAGTGATCGAAATTGAGAATTCAAATGAAGCTGAAATCAACAACCAGATTCAAATAGACGCCAATTCGGGGAATAATGAGATTGTTGGCGCAAACTTGGCAAATTCAAGAATTATTACTGGGCAGACCTTGGCCCTTGCCAATATCTTTAATTTTGCCAACCTTAATTTAATTAATTCCAATCTCTATCTTTCCTTTACCAATATTTTTGGCCCATGGGACGGAAACGTGGTATTTGGATATCCGGATTTGGCCGTGGAACACAGCATGCTTGAGGAATTTTTGCCCATTGAGAAAGGGGCGGTCGTAAATTTCCGGGTCGCATACAGAAATTTAGCGGCTTCGTCCATGGAAGATTCAAGAATATTTATGAATTTCAATCCGGATTTTTTTGAATATAACCAAAGCAGCCTGCCGGGAGCCGAATCAGGATCAGGGGTTATAGAGTTTAACATGGGCAAGCTGCCCCCGAAAATGGAAGGAGAATTTTTTGTCCAAATGGCGCTTGCAAGAGATTTAAGATATTCAGAGGACACGGAAACAATTACCCAAATATCGGGAACCGGGCCGGAAAAAGAACTTGGCAACAACAGGTTTGCCGCATTTAGCACTACCGGGACAAGGCCGCATAACCCGCCGCCTCCGGTGCAGATTCAAGAAGCGTCCTCTTCCAAGGTTTCGACGATGAAAAATGTTTTAATATCAAAAACCAACGATTCCGCGGGAAAAACTCTTAAGATCGGCGATCAGGTGATTTTTACTATCAAAATTAAAAACAACAACGAATCAAATCTTCAGGACGTTGTAATTAAAGATACTTTAAAAGGCCCCGATGATCAAGTAGTTTCGATTGAGAATTACGGGTTAGGCGATGTTTTTCCGCAAGAAGAAATTACTTATGCCTATACTTTGGTCATAACTGCCGAAGTCAGTCCGGGAGTCTATTCCAACGCGGTTTTTTTGGAGGGAGTCAGCAGCAACGGTGAAAAAGAAACCAGTTCTGAAGCAACAAGTACTTTCCAGATTGCCGAGAGAGAGGCGACAGTTGCCCCGATCCCTGTTGTTTCCAATGATAATTTGATCGTAGCTGAACAACCACCAGCCATTCAGAAAATTCGACCTCGAAAGAATACAAATCCAACACTTGGATTGGTCCTGGGCGCAGTCGAGACCGTAAACTCTGGTTTGGAAAGCGATATTTTTCCCTCTTTTAGATTAGATTCCAACGAATTGCCGGAAGAGGCAAATCCGACTTTTAATTGGAATCTTGCGATCTTTAGTTTTTGGCTGATCCTTAGCCTTGTATTGTTTTATTTTTACTGGCGGAAAAGGAAATTAACGAAACAGAATTAAAATTAGGATTAGCCCCAAAAGCAATCTAAAGTATGAGGCTGATTGCCTAAACCGGTATATCCTAAGATAAGCCTCCAGAAAATTTATCGTAACCAAAACCACGGCGCTGCCGAACATCACCGTAATCAAGATATCAAGATTGGGAATTAAAGTTTCTGAAGAAGTCTTATCTGTCAAAAACTTCAGCCCAACCGCTAGCAAGGCCGGGATGCTTAGGGTAAAAGCAATTTTTGCCAAAGCCCTGCTTTCCTTGTCGGAACCAACCGCCACTTTGAATGCTGGTGTAAGAAACCCCAAAACAGCATAGGCGGCAAATAGGATCTTTTCGGAATGCTGAGCGTGTTTTAAATACCTCAGCCTTTTAAGAAACTCAGCTACCCCAAACGATACTGTGGCTGTTAAGAGCAGTTGCAAGCTTATCAGAATTAATTTATGATTTAAATCTTGGGTGGTCGATAAGAATAGGACCAGAGATATCGGCAAGGTCATGAACATCAAGACCAAACCCACGTCATCATTATTGCGTGAGTAATAGGGGGATTTTTTTGCAAACAAGCGGTAAAGAATAATCTTGATGGCGTGTTTGGTTTCAGGCCATGAATAAACAATCGTGAACAGGATAGAGAATAAGATTAGTCTGGCCATACCTCAGCTGGTTTTAATATAAACGCTAAAGTATAGCCGATTTTCACCCGATTGTCAACCCCGCGGCAAAAGCATCGATGTTGTATTACGGGGTCAAGGCTTGGGGCCAAGCATTTTTTTTATCTCTTGAGAAAGCGATATGAATAAACTTATGATAATATTCCTAATTCCTTCTAAAATTTCCAATAATGACTGCATATTTTTAGACAATATTACGATTTGCTTTAATTCCCAAACCTCTTTAAACTAGAGCTTAAGGAAGCATTAAAACATTATGTTGATGACCAAACCAGTGGCAAAACCCGAAGAAGCCGTGGAGCAGTTAATTGGGGAGCAGTTTACCGAGTGGCTTATGGAATATATCTTTTTAAAGATACATGACGAGCCGGAAATGTCACTTATAAAAACTGCCAAACCAAAGATTGAGAAATTAAGGAAATTTTTGCTGCAATTGTTTTTGACTGACGAGGCTTTTGTCGGCGGGGCGGAAGGCGATCCGGGCTTTTTGCGCTTTGCGATCGCTAACTTATCCGAATCGAATGATCCGCAGGCCGAAGGCGCCTTGAATATATTGGAAAAACGCCGGCAAGAAGAACTGTTGGGTCATAAGGTTGAGAAAGGAATAATTTGGACCCGCTCGCGGGAGCTTTGGATCAAACTCTTTAAGGCCTTGGGCCTGACGCCGGAAGAAGTCAACCGCACGGAATCCAAAGAATGGACCAGAAATTATATTTCTGAGATTTCAGATTTGCTTTCCAACGCTGACTGGCAAGTGGCCGCGGGAGTTTTTACGGTTTTTGAACGCGCCATCCCCGAGGAATATAAGGCCGTGATTAATTTATTGAGGAACAATTCGCAAATTTCCGATCAGGATCTGGAAGTCTTAACCAAAAGAGTAAATATGTACGACCAATATGCGAAGGAAAGCATGCATATTTTGGAAAAAATTGTTTTCGACCCCCAATCCAAACAGCTGATTTGGGAAGGAGTGAGCAAACACCTGGAAGCCAGACGCGAGTTTTACTCCGGCAATATTAAATATCTGGAAGCGACCACCTAAAAACCGTCCCAATGTTGGGGCGGTTTTTTGTTATTTTCAGCTAATCGGAGTCGTCCTCATCCTCGCTGTCCTGGCTTGACTCACCGCTATTCTGACTCCCTTTGTGCCTGTTCCGCTCTTCCTTGACTTTGATTTTGGCTTGCTCGATTTGCTTGAAATTTTCTTCGAGCCTGCCTTGCAGCTCCTCGTCGTCCCCGATTTTAATCCGGATTTTGTTCATTTCTGCTTCGTTGGTATCGGCCAGGTCTTCCAGTTTGATTAAAACTTGATCCAGCTTGGCCGCGGCTTCATCATTGCCGTCTGCCATAGTCTTTTCCCTGGCCATAGTCACTGATTCAATCGCCCTGCTTAAGCCGTTTACTGATTGATTGACCGCTTCGACTTTTTGCTCTTTTCGGTCGGAAGCTGAATTGGAAAGCTCGTCTAATTCCAATGCCCGTTCGTTTACGAACCTTACGTGCAGCTTGGCTTTGGTCTGTACTGTTGGCGCAAGTTTTAAGGCTATATTTTCCTGCCACGTATCCAGCAAGAAAAGCCTATCGCCCGGTTTGGAAGAATTGGCATAAGCCAAAGTGGTAGTCAGGCCTATGGCCACGACGGCTAAAGCGGAGGCAAAACCGTATTTTGGAATCAGCCGGCGATGATTGAAAACGCTGTCTTGTTTTGGCTGAGGCCGGTTAGCAAGAGACGAAAGCAGTTTGATTTTTAAGGAGTCTTTGGCAAATGGAAAATCAGGCTGATTTTTGATCAGGTTGATGATTTTTTCTTTTTCAGATTTTGACTTTAACCAAAACATGTCTTAGATTTTCCCGGCTAATTTTTTCTTCAGCGCCCCAATCGCCCGGTGCTGCAACACCCTGACTGCGACCTCGCTTTTGCCCAATACCTGCGCCGTTTCCGAAACCGAAAGCTGCTGTTTAAACCTCAAATCCAAAACCGTCTGCTGTTCCAATGAAAGTTCCGAAAGCGCGGCCCATAAAAACTCATAGTCTTCAAAGCCTTCAGGATCCTGGCTCAGATTGGCCAGGTTTTCCACCTTCTCAAGTTCAACCGTCTGTTTCCGCACTCGCCAGTAATCAATCAGAGTGTGCTGGGTGATCTGGAAGACCCAGGTGGAGAATTTAGCCGACTTTCGAGGCTGGTAGCGGCGGATGTTGTTCCAGGTTTTCAAAAAAACAGTGTGGACCAAGTCCTCCGAAGTTTCTTTATGCCGCAGGCGGCTGAATAAAAAGTTGTAAATGCTTTGGGCGTAAATTTCATAAATCCGCCCGAAAGCCTCCTTGTCTCCTGCTTGGGCGGACTTTATCAGCTGTTGAATTTGGTCTTCTGGGATCTTTTCGCTCTGCATTTTAATCGATTTAACGACCGAATAGTTACAATTTATTGCCAGCCCAGTAAGGTTAGCAAAACTTAACAAAAAATGCTAGAATAATTCGTACAAGAACGCGAACAATCATGCAAGTTATTGACGGGAATGCCATTGCTGCGGATATTTTATCCAAGCTTAGGGCCAAAATTATAAAGCAAAATTTGAGGCCCCATCTGGGCGTGGTTTTGGTTGGAGATAATCAGGCTTCGAAGACCTACGTTAGAAAAAAACAAGAAGCAGCAGAATCAATCGGAGTTAAATTTTCCCTCTATAGGTTTCCGGAAAATATCCAGCAAGGGGAACTCGAGGAGGAAATAGATCTGATTCAACAAGAGGATCTTTCCGGAATTATAGTCCAGCTCCCTCTGCCTAAGGACCTTGACAAAAAAACTGTTTTAAACAAACTTACCGCGGACATTGATGTTGATTTTTTGACCTGGGTCTCGTTAGGCAAACTGCTAATTGGAGAAACTTCAATGCTGCCGCCATCACCCGCCGCGGTAATGGAAATTTTAAGTAGATACAAAGTTGACCTTAGAGGCAAGCATGTGGTTTTGGTAGGCTCGGGGGACCTTATAGGCAAGCCGCTTAAGAATATTTTAGTCAAACTCCCCTTAACCCTGACTGTTTGCAACAAGGACACAAAAAATTTGCCTAAATTCACCAAAATGGCCGATATTATTATTACTGGTGTTGGGAAACCGGGTATGATCAAAGGAAATATGGTGAAATCAGGTGTCGTGGCGATTGATGCCGGGGTTTCGTTTGAAGGCAAAAAACAAAAAGGGGATTTGGATTTCGCTTCGGTTTCTAAAAAAGCCAGCCTGATCACTCCAACTCCTGGCGGAGTCGGCCCAATCACTGTTGCCAAACTTTTAGAAAATACCGTGATTAATGCCGCCAGAAAAGTAAACTGGAAACAAGTAAGATGAATGAAGTAATAATTATCGGTGGCGGGGTGGCGGCGTTTTCAGCCGCTTTGTTCGCGGCAAGGCGAGGCTTGTCGGTTTTGGTGTTAGGAAAAGATATTGGCGGACAGGCAAATTTTACGGATGTGATTGAGAATTATCCCGGCCTGCCCCGGGTCGGAGGCAATGAGCTGGTGGAATCGATTAAAAAGCAGGCCTTAGGTTTTGGAGCTAAGTTTGAGACGGCTGAGGTAAGTAAGATTAGAAAAGCGCCAGGAGGCAATTTTATTGTTTTTGCATACGGCAAGCAATATAAATCCCAAAGTATAATTTTGGCTTTTGGGAAAACTCCAAAAGATCTGGATGTGCCTGGAGAAGAAGAATTCAAGGGCAAAGGAATTGTTTATTGCGGAATCTGCGACGGACCCTTATTTAAAAACAAAATTGTGGCAGTGGTCGGAGTCGGGGACCTGGCCATTGAAGAGGCTTTATTTTGCGCCAAATTCGCCAAGCGTGTATTTTTACTGTCCAAAACGGATAAAATCATGGGGCATCCGGCATTGGTCAAGGCTATTTCGAAAAAATCGAATATCGAGATTTTGCAGTTTGTTCGAGTGGAAGAAATTAAAGGAAGATCGGAAGTGGAAAGCCTGAAGCTGCTGGATTTAAAAACGAATAAGCCCAAACATTTGCCAATTAACGGAATATTAGTAGAATTAGGATACGTGGTTAAATCAGAATTTGTTGCTGGCTTGGTTAAGCTGGACCAAAATAGCCAGATCATCGTCAATCCGGACCAATCTACTTCCTGCGAAGGAATTTTTGCCGCCGGAGACGCGACCAACAGGCCTTATAAGCAGGCCACGATTTCAGCCGGGGAGGGAGCAGCAGCAGGCTTGGCCGCCTTTGACTGGCTAATGAGGCAAAGATCGGGGCAAGGCTTGACCTCGGATTGGACACAGATCAAGAAGGTTAAAATTAAAAAATAAAAATTCAAAAATTTTTATCTTTTCCTTTTTAATTTTGAATTACTTTTATGAATCACTACAAGCTCATAATCATTGGATCGGGGCCCGCGGGATTGACTGCCGCGATTTACTCGGCTAGGGCCGAACTAAGTCCGCTCGTCATAGCAGGCCTGACTTTTGGCGGTCAATTAATGACCACGACTGAAGTCGAAAATTATCCTGGTTTTCCCAAAGGGGTGCAGGGGCCGGAATTGATGCAGCAGATGATAGCGCAGGCCGAGCGGTTTGGCGCGGCCATAATTTATGAAGACGCGGTCAAGGTTGATTTTGGCAAAAAACCCTTCAAAATTACCACTGGAGAAAAGGAGTATTCCGCCGATTGCGTGATCATTGCCACGGGCGCGGTCTACAAGTGGCTGGATATTCCATCAGAAACCCGTTTGCGCGGCAGAGGCATATCAGCTTGCGCTACTTGCGACGGTTTCTTTTTCAAGGATAAAGAATTGGTGGTGGTAGGCGGCGGGGATGCGGCCATGGAGGAGGCGATTTATTTGACCAAATTTGCCACCAAGGTTACAATTTTAAACCGGAGCGACATGTTGCGAGCTTCCAAAATAATGGCCCAGCGGGCAAAAGACAACCCTAAAATCACCATTCTTTACGATAAAACAGTCCAGGAGTTTCTTGGAGACGAAAAGCTGACCGGGATATTGGTTAAGGATGCCAAAAGCGGAGAAGTGGAAGAGGTAAAAATTGGCGGGGCTTTCATAGCCATAGGGCACAAACCCGCGACTGGTATTTTTGCCGGCCAAATCGAGGTGGATGAAAAAGGATTTGTGGTCGCAACAGACCAGACCCGGACCAATGTTGCTGGAGTATTTGTGGCAGGAGACGTGAAAGATCATAGGTATAAGCAGGCGGTGACTGCGGCAGGAATGGGCTGTATGGCTGCGATGGATGCTGAAAAGTACCTGGGCATGGATCAAGGTTGATCGTTCGGGATGAATTGCAAAACTACCGGTCGTCGTCTCGCTGGTGTGCTAAGTGTATAACTATGAAAAAAACCATAATTGTCATCGTTATCGTTATCGTTATTTTTTTAGGGCTTGGCTTTTGGCTGTTCCAGCAAGATTCCTCAAACACTGCCAATTTTCCGGGCCAGGCATTTGAAAATCAAGGCGGGGAACATATTCCGCAAGGATCAAAAGAGCATGCGCCATATAATTCCAATCCTCCAACTTCCGGACCTCACTGGCCGCAGGAAGCAAATTGGGGGATTTATTCCCTGCCTCTTTCTGATGAGCAAGTGGTCCACAATCTTGAACATGGGGGAGTCTGGATTTCATATAATTCCGAGACAGATCCCCAAACTGCTGCAAAACTTGAAGATTTTGCGAAAAGGTATAGAAAAATAATCGTGGCTCCAAGATTTGAAAATGACGCCAAGATAGTGTTTGCTTCCTGGCAGCACTTGCAAAAATTTGACCAATTTGACGAGGCCAATATGGTCAAGTTCATTGAGGCCTATTATAATAAGGGGCCGGAGAAAGTTGATTAAACTAGTAATTAGTAAATAGTAACTAGTAATTAGATTAGAGTAATTAGGAATAAAAACTGAAAATTATGCCAAGCAAAATCAACCCTTTTAAATCAGCAATGGAACAATTAACAAACGCCGCCAAAACCTTGAACTTGGATCCTGTTATTTTAAGTCTGCTCAAAAATCCTGAGCGAATTTTGAACGTTTCTGTTCCAGTTAGGATGGATGACGGGTCTTTGAAAGTTTTTGAAGGATTTCGAGTGCAGTACAACAGCGCCCGGGGTCCTTATAAGGGAGGTTTGCGCTACCATCCGCAAGTTAATATGGATGAGGTGAAAGCTTTGGCTTTCTGGATGGCGATCAAAAACGCGGTGGTGGGTGTGCCATATGGCGGAGGCAAGGGCGGAATTGCCGTGGACCCCAAAAAATTATCCAAAGGGGAACTGGAAAGGGTGTCCCGGAAATTTATAGATCTAATTTACAAAAATATCGGCCCGCAAGTGGACGTGCCGGCTCCGGACGTAAACACCACTCCGGAAATGATGGGTTGGATGGTGGATGAATACAGTAAATTAGTTGGGAGATTAGAGCTGGGAGTTATAACAGGGAAACCTTTGAGCATGGGAGGATCGGCCGGCCGGGAAGAAGCAACTGGATTTGGCGGGGTCGCGGTGCTTAAAGAAGCGGCAAATCATTTTAAATTGAAAAGAGGTGCAACTGTGGCAGTTCAGGGGTTTGGCAATGTGGGATATTTCTTTGCTTTGCTGGCCGCTAAGGCGGGATTTAAGGTAGTCGCGGTTTCGGATTCTAAAAGCGGAATATACTCGCCCAAGGGCTTGGATGTTTTCAAGGTTCATGAGTGGAAAAAACAAATGGGAGTTGTGGCTGGGTATCCTGGATCTGCTGAAGTTTCGAATGAAAAATTACTCCAACTGCCTGTGGACGTGCTGGTGCCGGCGGCTCTGGAAAACCAGATCACGGACAAAAACGCGAGAAAAATTAAAGCCAAGCTGGTGCTGGAAATGGCCAACGGCCCAACCACCCCCGAGGCTGACAGAATCCTTTTGAGAAGAAAAATTCCAGTGGTGCCGGATGTGCTTTCCAATTCCGGCGGCGTGGCCACTTCTTATCTTGAATGGACCCAGAATTTGTCCGGCTATTATTGGAGCCGCGAGGAAGTTTTGAAAAAGCTGACCGCGTATATGGCTGACGCGTGGAAAAACGTGTTGGCCGAGCGGGAAAAGCACAATACCGATTTCCGCAACGCCGCGTTTATTTTGGCTATTCAACGGATCGCGCGGGCGATGAAGGATCGAGGTGCATAAAAGGCGGAAAAATGCTATAATAAAGAGGGAATTTATGGAGACGCTGGATAAAAAATCCCTTTTTTGGGACACAAAAAAGCCTGATCCAAAAAAAAACGGCAAGTTTATTATTGCCCGGATTTTAGATTTCGGCGATGTGGAAGATTTCCAATGGGCAATGGAATATTATGGCAGAGAAAAAATAATGGAAAATATCAAGACAGAAAAATCGCTGGGCCAAAAGTCGCGGTCTTTCTGGCGCCAATATTTTAAGATAGGGAACTCGGAATGCACTTGGAAACAATCAACGCCCCCACAAAGCGCGTTTTGGAAAAGATTGCCAAAAGCGGAATAGCCAAAGATTTTTATCTGGCCGGCGGCACGGCTTTGGCGATCCAGCTCGGACATAGAATGTCCGAGGATTTGGATTGGTTTTCGCCTGATAAATTCTCAGGCGATGACATAAAGAAGGGTCTTTCCAGAATCGGAAGCCTTGAACTTATTGGAGAAGAAACCGGCACTGTCCATGGCATTTTGGATGGCGTTCGGGTCAGTTTTTTTTATTACGGATACCCTTGGCTTTATCCGCTCGTTGACTTTGAAAACATAAAACTTGCCGATGAGCGCGATATCGCGGCCATGAAGATCGATGCGGCCTCTTCGCGCGGAAGCAAAAAAGATTTTATCGACCTTTATTTTCTTATGGAAAAATATCCGCTGGCGGAACTGCTGCATTTTTTTGAAAAAAGATATAAAAAAATAAAATTCAACAAACTGCATATTTTGAAAAGCCTGACCTTTTTCGAGGACGCCCAGCAAGATCCGATGCCGATAATGATAAAGCCGGCGGATTGGGATGAAGTTAAAAAAAAGATCGCGGCGGCGGCAAACAAGACAGTATAAAAGTTAGTATTACAGGGAGAGAGCAAGGGCTTTTTCCCTGTTTTTTATTTACAAGAAAATAAGCTATAATTTGGGCATATGAGAGATACCTACACACCGTCAATTCCAGAAGAGGGAATTGCTAAAGCTGAAACTATAGAGGGCGGGCAGGAATATTTAGCCCGATTCAGTACTTTGTTGCAGACCGAAAAATGGGAGGAGTTGGCAAAATATATTGCATCGATACCAATCGAGGCATTCAAGAATAGTAAGTTAGCAATTTCGATGAATGAAGCCATGCTGGCCCATGAAAGTAAACCGGATAAATATTATGGTTACGATTACGCATTTGAGTCAGCGGCTGCCATTGTTGAAGCGGTAGGGGAAAATTCTGACAATTTAGGTTATTTACAACGAATCTTTTCAGAGCGTAAAATGCCCCGAGCGGCAATTTTAGATCTTGATACGTGGGAAGACCCGGATGATTATGCCCAGGCTAATTATTATAAATATGTTGTTAATGCTTTGGCAAAGATAAAAAGTCCAGAAGCCGTACACACGATAGAACAGATGTTATTAAGCATTGATCAACAAAATGAGGAATTTATTCGAGAAACCAGACACATAGCAACGGATAGCGACAAGATTGCTATGGCTGAAAGCAAATTACTAATTCCAGGCCACAGCCATCGTTACCTGTATACAGAAGATACGGAAGAAGAACGCAAACGAATCGCTCAAATGGAGCCAGCTCAAGGATCAGATGATCCAATATATAGAGATTTTTTTGGAGAAGAACTGGATTCTCTTGACCCTAATACGAAAAAATTGATTCTAGGAATGAACTCTCGTTTGTTGAAGCAAGCGGTAATTTTAAAAAGAGAAGGTAAATATGGGGGTGTTCCACCTGAAGAAATAATCAGAATTCTTCAGGAAGGATTCATTAATGCAGGGACATTTGATCCTTTCGAAGCCTACGAACAAGGGGGGAGTTGGGGCGCATTCTATTCGTTTAATGCCACAGCTGTTGCTGCGCGGTTTAAAGAACATGCGATTACAGTATTAGGAGAAGTTGGGAGCGACCAGACAATTGAAGTTTTTAAGAGATTTATAGTCAGCCAAGGAGACTTGTCTCCAGTTTGGTTTGATCGATTGCTATCAGCGTTTCGCGATATAGATTTGAATAAGTCTGCGGCTATGCTGTTGGAATTAGCCAGATCAGGAAATGAAATTAATAAAATGTCGGCTCTCGCAATGCTTTATCGGCTTGAGCCTCGGCAGATAGGGATTTCAGAAGAAGGTGTGCACTATCTACAAAGAGTCTTCGATGTTGGTCAATTTAATAATCCTAATTTTTATGCTCAGAGAATCACGAGCCGCGGGCAAGTCGGCATTTTCGAAAAATCAAGCCAAAGACTTCAAAAGTACTTTGAATTAACTGGCCTTACCTCGGAAGAAAAAAATACAGCCCAACTAATGGACTTGACTTACGCAACTTTGTTTACGCCGAAAAAAGGTGAAACCGAAGGAGAAAGGCACGAAAGAGAAAAATTTCTAGCGGAATTTCAGGAAAAATATTTTGGTTTTCTTAACGGAGATTTTTTTGATATTGCGGGTATACGGTTTAATGATCTGTCTTTCGCGGAGCAAGCTCAATTTATGATGTTTTATGGAAGAGCGGACGAAGCTATGAAAACCAGAGTTATAGATTTTTGTAAGAAATTTGGTTTAAACGGCTTTAAAGTTTTTTTATCTTTGGATTATGGCAAAGAAATGGCGGATGTAGTTTTACAGATCGGTGATTCACATCCGGCAGCAAGCAAGATTTTCGCCAAGTACGTCGAGATTATTAACAAGACTGAAGTGGTAGAAGATTATTTGGCAACGAACGTGAAAGGTTTAAGCGATCGACCCCAAGTTATTGACCGGGTTCGAGAGAATTTACTCAGGCGAGCTAAAGAATTTATCGCCCAATATAAGATTACTGGTGATGGCGCGGATAGTCGATTTGACTTGAAGCGAGTTACGAGGGAGCTGGATAATTTAAAGTCAGGAGTACTTCTATATGGAGCTACTTTAAAAGGATTGCGGGAAGAAGGCCAAAAAATTGATATGGAAGATTTAGCTGGCGCTGAATTTATCGTTGTGGAAGGAGTGCAGCCGGAAGACGTGCCGCAAATGAGGGCAATATACGCAAGAAATTATGCGCATGTTCCAGAATTTCAGCGAGAATTACTAGAAAATTTTGATCGAGTCATGAGTCCGGACCAAGGCTATGGCTGGGGCGACGGAGGTAACACTTATTACATTTTGAAAATAAACGGGCAAGTACGGGCATTCAACAGATTCCACACGTTAGGTGAAGATGATCGCGAAGGGATTACCCATGTTGAGTTTGGTTTTTTCAATGTGGATCGTGATTATCAAGGATTTGAAATCGGTGAAGCCATGATGGAGAGGTCTTTAGATCTGCAAGCTAGGTCAGCGATTATAGAAGCCACTTGCACGGCCACAGATGTGATTGCTCAACGCTATATAGCTCGAGGGTTCGTAGGCACTGGTTTTGTTGCTGATTATAAAGGTATCGCGGACTTATCAATAGAGCGGGATGATCAGGAAAATCTAAATTATAAAAGCAAATTTATTTCTAAAGACGAGATTATTTCTAAACTTGGGTTTATGTTTGAACAAAATTTTGAAATTGACGGGGTAGAAATTAAAATCGCCTCAGCTGATCAGAAAAAAGACTTGCCTTTTTCGCTGGCCAACGAAGGCTGGATTTTGACGCAATATTTTTCGCGTGAAAAAAAATATTTTGGAGTTTTTGAGAAAGTTGAGCCAGAAGGGGCTTAGATCAGGCTCCAGAGAAATTCGTAGATGTATTTGTGCATTCGGTAAATAAAAGGGTCTTCAATAATCACCCCGAGCATTTTATTTGGGCTTAAGGTAATGTAAGAAATTCTATTATCGTAAATCTGAAATACGACCTCAAAAGGCGGGGCTTCGTGTTTGATAAATTTGTTTTGAGTTGTTGCCACATGGTAATTCTTTAGTTCTTCCCGGGCTTTTGGCGTGTCGATAAAAATTCCTCGTTTTTTAATTTTTCTTCGTTCTCTTTGGGCAACATATTCTTGATTAATATTCGGAATATATTTAATAATAGCTTCAATATCAGAATAAGCATAGATTTCTGTCTTTGAGGTCAGAGTATCTTCTAAAACTTTTTTTATCCCGTCTTTGCCTTCATAAAATTGAATCCCTGGTTTGCCAAGCGCCAAATTGTAATCAGAAGTCAGTTGCCCCAAAATTCCATCCAGCGCCAGTTGGGCGGTTTTTAATTTTTGCTCTTTGGCTTCGGCAAATTCTTTGACCTTGAGCGGATGGGCCGGTTCAAAGATCGCCACCTTGCCAATCGGCTCGTTTTTGGCAACCAAGCCTAACTCCACCAGTTCGTCCAGGACTTTATAAGTCAGCCCGCGCTTGAGCGTGGATTTGGCTGCGACCTTGCCGGCCTTCAGCGGTCCGTTTTTTAAAAGTATTTCGTAGATTTGCGCCTGATCGGGTTCTAAGCCCGCGGCGACGAGGGGGAGTTCGTACATAAGAGAGAATTAAGTATAAAGAATTAAGAATTAAGGTTGTGATGGCCTATTTATAAAATTCTTTTGAGCTTTTGATAAGTCCGTTAGTCATTTTATGTAACTCTTCGGTTTGTTCTAGCATGACGTCAGCAGTTGCCGCCTCCAAATATCCGATGTCTCTGGCAATTAATAATTGATTTTGGATTTCGGTTAGCGAACCCAATGAAGTGCAATAAAATTGCACCTTTTCTTTATAGGATCTCCTACTGAAGCCCTCGGCTAGATTTGAGGTAAAAGAAACTCCCGCTCTGCGAAGCTGGCTAATTAGACCAAACATTTCGTCTTTTGGAAACGTCTTAGTCGCTTTGTATATAGTTAAAACCAGCTGATGTCCACTTTGCCACGTTTTTAAGTCTCTAAAAGTTCTAATTTTACTGCTGTTTTCCATATAAAAGTGTATTTCCGGAGTTGCTTAATTCTTAATTCCAACTCCATAATTCTCCTCTAAGTATACACCCAATCCAACAAATTGTCAAGATCTTATGACAAAAAATAGTTAAATATCTAGCATTTTCGTCCTTAATTCTTAATTCTAACTCCTTAATTCCGAAAAATCTGCCACAAAGCATTGACGATTAGTCAATTTTCGTATATACTTGCTTGTTACGCTGGAATACCGAAAAGAAAGCCACCGGCTAACAAGCACCTTACAACTACATATATATGACTTTCCAGGAGAGAGTCGGAATAGCGATCGCCGAAAAAGATCGTAGATAAGCAGTATTTGATTACTCTCCCAAGGAATAACCAGATACTGCTTATTTTAGTAGGAAGAAGTAAGGAAATAGAATAAAGGAATTAGGATCCTAACTCCTTTATTCTGACCCCTTTCTTCTCTCTATTAAAGGAGAGAGCAAATCAAATTGTTCTTTAGATCGATCTTGCTGAAAGGTTAACAATAGGAACTAGAAACCTAAAGTTAACCCCGCTCTAAGGTCAGGACTTTGGAGCCAGTCGATCAATCGCTCAATTATAAGTGTTAGTGCCAAGCGTTACATTTAGGAGAGTGTGATCCTTGGACTACTTATAACCATAGCAACGAGTGCACCCTTCATAACTTGCAATAAGTTGTGAGGGGAACAATCGTTACTAACTCTTTACAGGAGAGAGTAAGTCCGCTTTCAAACGGCTCGGCATTGCAGGAGAGCAGTGTTGTCGAAGCACCTTGATAATTGAATATGAGATATAAATATTTGCCAAGGTTTATCTTTGGCGTGTACTGAAGTTAGAAAAAATTGCCCTTCCTGTGGGGAAGTCCAAGTGAACATATTACTGCCATGTAAAGTAGTTCTAAAAATGTGTTCACCTGGACCCGCAGGAGGGGTCAGCTGATGTACAAAACCGCGTGCGGCGGCACCATCGTGGTGCCGCCGAAAACGCAAGAACATCTCCGGGCCCATCCGGAGGTGGAGGGAGTGTTGGCCGAGGCAATCGGCCGGCTGACACTTCCGGAAGGTGGCGCATTCTGCGCCACCGAAATCGAGATGGGCCGAGTGGTCGGCCGGTCCGGTTGTGTGGCGACGCCACCGATCGGGCTTTCCGACCCGGCGACTTTCGCGCTCCGCGTGGGGCGCGACAAACCGTCGCGCGTGGTCACCGGCTGCGAGGGGCCAGAGACGACCAAGGTGGTCGTCCTGGCTTTCGCCAGCAAGGAGGATCAGCGCACGTACGTGCTGATCACCTCCTTCGTGGGCGAGCTAGCCCCAAAGGAACCCTGGGACCGCTCTATGCGGCCTGGTTCCACCGAGCACCAGGAGTCGCTCGACTTCTGGTGCTCCCACGCCCTCGTTCACTCGCCCGTAATGGGCGAGCCGTTCGAGAGCACCTGGACCCAGGTGCTCCGAAATGAGGAGGAGTAATGGCGCAAAAAGGATTGCGCCAGAAACTTCTCAAGCGTCTCGACGCCGATCGGCGGCGAGACGCTGCCAGCTCCCGGGCCTGGGAAGCGCGGGAGCTGGCAAAGATTCTTGCCGGGATTGAAAAGTCCTGGCAAAGTCGCCGAGAGGCATTGACCTGGACATCGGTCCAGATCGGTGGCCCCTCGAGAGTCTTCGGCAACTCGGGTTCGATGCCCGTTTCGTCGAAGACTGTGAGTGCGGGGATTGTCTGATAGTCAGGCTTCCCGCACTCAAATAGCCGCCTACCCGGCTAGTTCAAACATCAGGACAGGCGCGGGTAGGCGCGTCTGATTCCTGGGTGATTCGCCACCAACAAGAGTGCGAGGCGCGCAAGGTGTTGCACATCCCTCAATGAAGGTGTGCGCAGCGCTCAAGCGACAAAGAAAGGAAGGTGGCTATGGCCACCATGTTGGAGAGAATCAGAACGATTCTCTCCGCGACCTTCATTCACTACGAAGAGGTCGCGGAGGTCCTCGCCGTGGCGATCACGGCGAGGAAGAACTGCATCTTGTGGGGACCCGCCGGCCACGCCAAGAGCGCGATGGTCGGCGCGGTAATCCAGGGTCTCGGCCTTACGGCCGACACCTTCGTCCAGTCCTTTGGTGAGGGATTGGACGAGGCCACCCTTTGGGGCGGCTTGGACTTTCAGAAGCTCGAGGACGAGAAGGTCCTCGAGTATCACCCCGAGCGCTCGTTCCTGGCCGCTCGGATTGGCGTGTTCGAAGAGATATTCGACGCGCCAGCGAGTGTCCTTCTCGCGTTGAAGGACACTCTGACTGCTGGGTGCCTGCGCAAGGGCGCTCAGCAGTTCCCGATGGCGACGCAAGTCGTCATCGGGCTCACCAACCGCGAGCCCCAGGAGATCGCCGACCTGGGGCCGGCCGCGCAAGCGTTGGTGGAGCGGTTCCCGCTCCAGCTTCGCGTGGCGTGGCCAGCGTACACCGCCGCAGATTATGCGGCGATGTACGGGAAGGCGCCCTCGGCGTTGAATGGGTTCACACCCATTCTGGCCGAGGTGATCGCCCGCGCGGTCGCGGGCGGTCAGTTCGTTTCCCCGCGTACAGCGATGTACGCGAGGGAGGCGGTCATTGGCCGCGCCGCCGCCCGCGGCGCGGCCAAGGTCGAGAAGGAGGACCTCGGCGTCCTCCGCTTCGTCCCGGGCTTGGAAAAGCTCGGGGCAACCATGGCGCAGGAGGTCGAAGGCGCCATGGCTCGGGCCGCCGCAGCCGAAGCCCTCGCGGGTTTCGAACGGCGGCTCGCGGAGGTCATGGCTGAGATGGGCGATACGCCCATCAAGGCCCTCCAGACCGTGAAGCGCCTCACGGTCCTGGAGTCGGAGGCGGCCTCGTTGGCCGTACCCGACGACCTGACCAAGAGGCGCGACGCCCTCCGGCAGGGCGTTGGACAGAATATCACCTTGGCTCGCCGGAGAGCCGAGGACTTGACCCGCATCTAGAATGGTGCGGGGGAAAGGTTGGTGCGGAGTGGAAACATTCCGTACGATTCCGCCCCCGCATTATCTCACTCCCGTGAGGGAGGAGATGCGGGCGGTGGCCGAGGAGGTCGGCTTGAAGCGATATTCGCCCTCGCTTCTCGCTGACCTCGCGCATGTCCGGGCGGGTGGGGAAATTCTCTCACCCTCCATCTGGCGCTTGGAAGTTGAGCGCAAGGTGACGGAGGAAATCCGCCCGGAGCGCGACGGTTCGTACCGCCTCCCGAATGGTGGGGCAACCCACTCGTTCGGTGAGGCGGTGTCCGCCAAAGTTGAGAAAGCGGTGAAATACCATACCGCAGTCTCCGACTTTGTGCGGGAGGTAGATTGGAGTGGTATTCCCGGCACCACTCCGCTTGAGCAAGGGGCGAACTTGCTCAAGTTGCTCGCCGCCAAAAAGGGTGGCGCGCCGGGCTCGGGAGACGGGGAAACTCTCCCGGTTTTCCTGGAGGAAGCGGGCGACACGGTCGCCCGTGAACTCGCGGAGGTTCTCGACGAGGTCGAGGACCTCGACAAGGAAGATCGGGAGCTTCTTGAGGATAAGGACGACGAGTCCAAGTCCTCGGGGAGTGGACAAGGAGGCCTTTCGGCGATGCAGATTGCCGAGGACTTTCTGTCCGACCGAGGGAAGCGCGAGATGGTTCGGATCTCCCGCTCCCTGGACGAGCTCTCGCGGATGAAAGTTTCCCGCGAGAGCAAGTTCACCCCGGACCCCGAGGGGGACGACGTTCGCAGTCGTCCCATCCGAAACCTCGGGGAGCTCACGCGGGTGTCGAAACCTTCGTGGGCAATCTACCAGAAGAGCCGAACCCTCTTCTGGTATCAGGCGGTGACGAAGCAACTGTCCGTCCGCGAGCGAGGCATTCGCTCCGAGCGGAAACAGTTGCTTTACCTCATAATCGACTGCTCCGGGTCGATGAAGGAGGGTCAGCGTGTCGCAAAGGCTTGCGGCGTGCTGATGAACCGACTGAAGGCGGTTCTCCGTGGAGACGCCGTACTGTACTGGCGTCTCTTTGACACGAAGCTCCGCGAGGAGCACTTCGTGTCGACGCCGGAGGAAGGGAAGGCCGCGATGCGAGAGCTCGCGGCTGGAAACTTTTCCGGCGGCGGGACCGCTATCGACGCCTGCTCACGGCAGGCGCTCGCGCGGATCGAGGAGATCGCGCGAGAAGGCAAGATCCACCGGCCGGAGCTGGTGGTAGTGTCGGACGGTGACGACACCGTCCGACTGACCCCTGAGGACCTCGGCCAGACGCGGTTACACGCGTTCTTGGCCGAGTGTTCCAATCCCCCCCTGACGGCCCTTGCGGGCAAGTCAGGGGGGGTTGGGATTGATCGGCTCTGACAGAAAGGAGGTAAAAATGTCTGTCAGAGGGCCGCCCGCGGACGCGGAGGCAACTCAAAACCTTCCTGGCGGGGGAACACCAGGGGATGGCTGTTCATCCTATTACGATCTGGGAGCAAACAAGCTGTGACCCAGGATCGGCCATTCGATTAGTCAGATTCTCAAGGAGCAAATGGCTGTGACTTGAGTGAGAATTGTCTCAACAACAATCGGCAACTTGCGACGTTAAGCAAGTCCTTCGCTGGCATGGGTTAGGCCAGCAAAAGGAGTGGCGACCCTAATAAATCGCCAGACGTCAAGCGAGTTTACTGTTATAGCTTGGCGAATTCCGGATAAAAATTCCGGATCGAAACAGTGCACTCGGAACCGGAGAGGAAACAGATCGCACTTCTGTTTTCTCTCCCTTCCGTACCTGTCGAGAAAAAACTCTCCCCTCTTCGCTCCGGTTCCGCGCAGGAGCAGGAGCGAAGTTTCTCGGCAGATACGGGAGAATGGGTCTCCCCAATTTCGCATGGAGGTGCGAGATGATGACGATGAGATTTGGGCCGGATACCCCCGGCCTGTACGAATGGCGAGCCCTTTGCTTTTCGGCAAAGGGCAAGCCTGTATGGGTATCAATCCCAGAACCGGGTCAGACGCGGTTCTGGGACTCCCACGGCGGTCCGTGGGAGACCTGCGGGCATGAGCACCCGCAGGCGGAAAATTTCGGCCCTACGGGCATTGCCCATAGGATCGAAGGACCCTCGCTCTCCTGGGAGGAGGCGAGGAGGATGGGAGTTATCGAAACCCGACCCTCGGGGACGGGTTTCGATATTTTGATTTTTCGACCCTTCTAAGCACTCGGATTGAGGGAGTAAAGGCCTGCACAGTCTTTCTCCCTCCTCCGATTTAGTTCAGGAAAACTTCGTGAATTAAATTGGGGAGAGATAAAAAATTGGAGGAAAAATCATGGCCAGGGAAATTGATTTGGATGAAGTTATGCTGTCGATCGAAACGGTCAGGGGTTGGCTGGCGAAGGTCCGCGAGTCCGGACCGCTGCTTAAGGGTCTTGATCCGGAAGAGATTCCGGATGAAAGATGCCGTGTCAACGACGACGGTAGCCTTACGATTTTCGTGGTTTTGCCAGGCGGCGAGGTGTCTATGGACGTATCGCGGAGTCATTGGACTTATCGCCACTAAGAAGTTTGGGAAGCAACTGTCATCCCGACAGTATGACAGTGCTTCCGCTTCCCTTCAGTAACCTGCCGAGGATGCTATTAGCTCTCTCCTGGCATTCTTGGCAGATTTTTGAGAGGGAAAAAATCGAAAAATTTGCAAGCCGCCGAAGCTAAATCGAAGTATGAAATCAAAAACCGCCTCGACCGAGGCGATTTTATAAATTTATGCCGGGCTAATTCCGGTTTTTTGTTCAAGTTTGGTGACACGTCTCTCGAGCCTATCCATTTCTTTGTATAGCACCCGATCGACATTGCTCTCAAGGGATTTAACCCGATCATTCAGTCTCAACATATTGGTCTCCACTCCTGTTAATCGGTTTTCAACCAATTTGAGTTCGCTTTTTGTCGCGGTTTCATCAAAACCGCGTTTAATCATTAATGCCTGTTTTTCAAAGCCATCGTCGATAACCTTTTTTATTTCTTTGATAGTTATCTCGGCCATATTTTCTTGCCTTTCCGCCGCCGATTAATGGACTTTTATTTTAAAACCCGAAAACTATTTTGTCAATGATTATAGGCTCGCGCGTTCCACGTAATCTCCCGATTGCGTGTTTACCCTGACAACATCGCCTTCTTTGATAAACAGGGGGACATTGACCACATAGCCGGTTTCGAGTGTTGCCGGCTTGGTGCCGCCAGTGGCAGTGTCTCCCTTGACCCCTGGCGCAGTTTGGGCAACTTTGAGCTCTATCTTAACCGGGAGATCCAGGCCGATCGGTTTTTCTTCGAACATGATCACTAATGTTTCTGTGCCTTCTTTAAGGAATTTAATTTGCTCGGCCACTAACTGTTTTGGAAGGATGACAGTATCAAAACTTTCCGGGTCCATGAACGAAGCCCCAGAGTCATCGGAATATAAAAACTGCATTTTTTTCTTGATCACATCCGCGCCTTCCACTTTTTCGCCGTACTTGAAGGAGTATTCCATTACCTTGCCCGTGATGAGGTTGCGCATTTTGGTTTGTATTACGGGCTTTCTTTGCGCCGTGCGCATAAAATTCGACCAGATGATCTGGTACGGCTCGTTGTTATATTTGATTATTTGCCCCGTGCCTTTGAGGTCGGAGAAATCGAGAACTGACATAAGAAAAATTCAAAATCCAAAATTCAAAGCACAAATATATTTAAAACTTTAATATTTAATTATTAAATCTTATTTGGATTTTGGGCTTTGTGCTTTAGGCTTGTTTCACCGTATTTATTAAAGCCTCAAACGCTTTTGGGTTCCTGACTGCCAGCTCAGCTAACATTTTTTTGTTCAGTCCGATTTTGTTCTTGTGCATGGCGGCTATTAGTTTTGAAAAGTTTAATCCTTTCTCCCTGGCCGCGGCATTGATCCGGATGGTCCAGAGTTTTCGGAAGTCCCGCTTTCTCAGCCTTCTGTGTCCATAAGCGTAGGAATCAGCGTGAAGCAAGGCTTCCTTGGCCGCTATGGCATTGGTGCGCCTGCGGTTGGTAAACCCCTTTGTGCGTTTGAGAACATATTTTCTTCGCTTATGAGCGGCAACCCCTCGTTTAATCCTAGTCATAATTTATAATTCGAAATTACGAACGTTTATCCGAATCTACGAACATTTTCCAGGGTTCCGTTCGTATTATTCGGATCCCGGTTCGTAGTTTCGCATTAATTAATAGAGTGTTTTAACTTCTGTTCTGTCTTTGCAACCACCAAATCCCGCCTTTTATTCTTGGTGGTCTTTCCTGATTCCCGGGAATTAAAGTGAGCCTGGCCGGCTTTGCGCCTCATGAGTTTGCCGGAGCCTGTTTTCCAAAAAGTTTTCGCGATTCTTTTGTTGGTCTTATGCATAAATTAATTCGAAATTACGAACCTAAGACGAATTTACGAACGGTTCGTAGATTCGAATCCGGTTCGTAGTTTCGCATTATTATTTTGGGGCTAGGATTATACTCACCGTTCCACCCATTCTTGCGGGCCCCGCTTCAAGTATATTGCCAACAGTCAGCAGGGCTTGGAATTTCTTCATCAGCTCATAAGCCAGCTGGGGATGGGCCTGCTCGCGGCCCCGCATTTGGACATCCACTTTCACCTTGTTGCCTTCAGAAAGAAATTCGTCAGCCTTCTTGGCTTTGAAGTCCAAATCGTGCTGGCTGATCCGTATGGAAAGCTTAACTTCTTTAAGCGTGACTCTTTTGACTTTTTTCCTGGCTTCCTGGGCGGCTTTTTCCTGCTGGTATCGGAACTTGTCGTAATTAAGAAGTTTAACCACCGGCGGCTTGGCTTGGGGGGATACTTCCACAAGATCCACTCCCTGATCCAGAGCCAAAGATAAAGCGTCGGACAGCTTCATAATCCCGACCATTTTTCCCTGGTCGTCAATAACTCTGACTTCCGGCGCCTTGATTTGATGATTTATGCGAACCTTGGGAACTGAGATTTATTTAAAGTTAATTTTTAGCTTCCGCCAAAGGCGGACCCGCCTCAGGCGGGAAATCAGTGGAATTATAGAGGATTTTTTCAGCCTTGTAAAGTCCGGCGATTTAGGGTAAAATACAACGTTGTGGGGCTGAAAAGCTTCGACAAAAGTTCTTTACAAGCCATTGCAAGCCCGATTAGCCTATTCTCTCGGTTATAAAGAAAAGGCAAACCATAATTGCCAATTCATTGGTAACCAAAGTTAGGACTGCTTTAGCATCTCTTAGCTTTGCTCCAGCACTCGCTTAATTTAAGGATGCTGCGCCGGTCCCTTGGAGACTGAACGAGGAACCACCGGTGTCATATTTCAGTCTTACTTTACTTGAAGCCTGACCAGTAAAGGACATTTAAGGCAACCTTAGACAGTTTTCGTCCCGCTTTTATTGTTTAAGGCTTTCAAGCGGGGATAAGCTTGTAGAAGTGGTTTGCGAAAATTTTTGGACGGGAGTGCAATTCTCCCCAGCTCCACCAGACTTCGCCTCGTATTGAGCTTATCGAGCTTCGTCTGGTTTCACCACCTTGACGAGCTGGAATAGGAGGCGAAGTCTGGGCGCCGTAGTTCTATAAGCATTAGTTATGACGAAGGC
>JACQHB010000010.1 GCA_016199215.1 Candidatus Doudnabacteria bacterium
AAGGAAAAAGCCTACTGGGCGCGCGCTTGGAAGGCGCAGCTTTTCGGCTAGACAAGATCAACCCATTGATCCCAAACCTGCAGAGTGTCCGCGGGGACATAAGAGAAATTTTCCGTCCACTCGACACACGATTCAATTCTTCCGTTCCTGCTGGACAGAAACATCACCGTTCCGATCCGGCCGCTGTGGTCCCTGACTCTTCGTCCGAGAATCGTGTCCTCGACTTTCTTTATCTCCTCCAGTCGTTGCCTATTGATTCCTCGTCCGTTCCCCGCCTTCAGGAACTCGATCAGCCGTTCGCAATCGCTTGCAAAGATCGGAACAGTCAAACCATGATCCCGAAGGAATTTCTTTTGCCACTTGCTTGGTCTGTCAGATCTCAATTGTCTTCCTCCTTATCTCGTAAATTTAATATCTATGCGGGCAAACGTCAATTAGATGTCAATGACAAAAACTAGGCAAGGTTTAACCATAATTTACATTGGAGATGGCAAGGGCAAAACAACAGCCGCGGCAGGGCTTGCTATCCGAGCAGCAGGGACGGGATTCAAAGTTTTGTATTTGCAGTTTGTGAAAGGGGATTGGCCTTCGGGGGAGCGCGATATTTTGAAAAAAATTCCCAATGTCGAAGTTAAGCTTATGGGGTTGGGATTTGTGGGAATTTTGGGAGATAGAAAACCTCTGTCAGCGCATGTTGATGCTGCAAAAAAAGCCATGACTGAATCAATCAAGGCGCTAAAAAGTAAAAAGTTCGATTTAGTAATTCTGGACGAAGCGATTTCTGCAGTTGAGTCCAAATTGCTTGAGGTTTCCGATATTTTAAAGATTATCAAGTCAAAGCCAGAACAAGTTCATCTTTGCCTTACAGGACACAAGCGAATCAAAAAATTAATTGATATGGCAGATCTGGTAACAGAAATGAAAATGATCAAGCACCCGTATTACCAAGGCATCCTAGCACAGAGGGGAATAGATTACTAGCGGATAGCGTAAAGCGTACAGCGTATAGATATGAAGATAAGTTCATACAAAGAGTTAGAGGTTTGGAAAAAATCGATTGATTTAGTCGATCAGATCTGTTTGATTACGAATAATTTTCTACACGCTAAACGCTAACCGCTATACGCTATGAAAGAAATTGAAATTAAGCTTAAAATCGAAGATTCTGAGGCATTGAGGAAAAAGGCGGAGAGCCTTGGAGGGAAATTTTTGCCGGAAAAATCCGGGTTTGAGCATGACGTAATGTTTGAAAAAGAAGGCGGCAATTTTTTTCACGACTATAAAGTTTTAAGATTGCGCAAAACCACTCATGAAAATCTTTTGACTTATAAAGAACGCTTGGATGAACCTGAAGACTCAAATCTTCTGCGGCGGTTGGAATTGCAGACAACATTTAGAGATTTCGAAACCATGCAAAAGATTCTTGAGAAACTAGGGTATCATCCTTACGTGATAAAAGAGAAAGAAGCAAATGTGTATGAGTTGGACGGCTTGCACGTGGAGTTTCATAAGATGCCTTTTTTGGGAGACTTCGTCGAAATTGAAGGGGATGAGCCCAAGCTTAAGCAGATAGTGGAGAAGCTTGGTTTAGACTTCAAGCAGGGAATCAATAATGATTATACCCATTTGTTTTTCAATTTCTGCGATGAGCACGGAATCGACAGATCAACTTCCCAAACCTTTGACGAGGAAAGAAAATTTTTGTAAAATATCAAAGCAATCAATTAATTTTTTTCAAAAAATATGAGAGCACGAAAATTAGAAATTTTCATTATTGTAGCCGCTATAGCGGCTATTGGTTTGGTTTACGCGTTTACTCAAAAGCCTGTTTCCGCGCCAACTAACCAAGACGCGAACAATGTTCAAACCCAGCAAAAAAATTCCTCAATAACTTACCAAGGAGTAGAAGGCAAGACAGCTTTGGAACTTTTGAAGGCATCGCATCAGGTTGAGACTAAAAGTTATTCATTTGGAGACATGGTCGTGGCAATCGACGGCGTGTCGCCTGATCAGACCAAGGCTTTTTGGTCCTTTTACGTAAATGGCAGCCAGGCCCAGGTTGGAGCTGGAAGCTATGTAACCAAATCAGGAGATGTGATTGAGTGGAAACTAGAGTTTATAAAGTGACAAGTTCGTAAAGTTTAAAGTCGTGCTAACTTTATGAACTTTAAAAACTTTATAACTTTCAACTAAATTTATGGCCTATCTTTTTATTTTAATCGGCGCGGTACTAAGAGTGATTCCGCACCCGGCTAATTTTGCGGCAATCGGCGCTATTTCTCTTTTTGGCGGAACTTATCTTAATAAGCGGTATGCTTTGATTCTGCCGCTTGCGGCCATGATTGTTTCGGATTTTTTTATAGGTTTTGATTCCGTAACTTCGCGCTTAACCGTGTATGGCAGTTTTGCCTTAATTGGCCTAATCGGCCTTTGGATAAGAAAGCATAAAAATGTTTTTACGATTGTCGGGGGAAGTCTGGCAGGATCCTTGATTTTTTATCTGATCACGAATTTCGCATTTTTTTATCCAATCGGAATGTATTCCCATGACCTTGGGGGAATTATTGCTTCTTATACAAACGCGATTCCGTTTTTCAGAAACACTATTTTGGGAGACTTGTTTTATGTAGCGATATTTTTCGGAGCATATGAGTTGGTGAAGAAGTTTGAAGCGCGTAAAATTCAAAGATCAAAGATCAAAGATCAAAAAATCGGATTTAATTTATAATTTTTGATTTTAATTTTTGCATTTTGACTTTTGAATTTTAATTTATGTCAAGGATTATCAGGGTTAAGGTCCATACGCACGCTCACGATGAGAATGTTGAAGAGGTTGCTCTTGATGAATATGAGGTTTGGGTAACAGCGATCCCTTCTGAAGGAGCGGCCAATGAAGCAGTAATCGAACTTCTTGCGGATTTTTTTGGAATTGCTCCCAGTAAGATCAGGATCAGATCAGGGGCCAAAAGCCGGCATAAACTAATTGAGATCGAGTAACCCCGCCTTGTAAGGGCGGGGTTATTTTTGTAGTAATTTGGATTTTTCATTATAATGGTTCCAAACTCCCGGGAGGATGTCATGACTGTAAAGGTGGACGAGACACTGGTCTTAGCGCAGCTTCCCGAATTGGGCGGCAACGGACTTGTTAGGGTCTCTGATCCTAACAAACGGGTTTCTCCAGTACCCGAAACGCTGATGGTGATTGAGGCAGTCCCGGTTTTGGTGCATCGCTTCATCTACCCTCGGCGGCTGGAAGACTGGGCTTATGTCCGGTACGTGTTTACCCGGTCAGTGGGTGATCGGTGCGAGGTCGAAGGACTTGAGTTCGGGCCGCGCTACCGTGTTCCACTGTATGAGCTTCCGTCTGGTCTCGCCGTCCGAGTGAGGCATATTCCCTTCTACGCTCAGCCTCCCTTTAAGGCGATGATCTGGCCGGACTGGAAACTGCCCCCGAAGAAGAAGTGGCTTGTTGTGCCCCGAAGGGGTGCACACTGACCCAAGAAGTCTACGAGGCGGACGCGCCAGCGCGTCCGCCTCCATTGTTTTTTTGTTGCCGTTTTTGTGATAAAATGTTGTTATGAGCAAAATCCAATTACTCAAAGGGTTTAGGGACTATTTGCCGCAGGAGCAAATGGCGCGCAAAAAAATCATCTCAAAAGTCTCCGAGGTCTTTGAGCGTTTTGGTTTTGCGCCGCTGGATACCCCGGCCATGGAATATTACGACTTGTTAGGCGGGAAATATGGCGAAGAAGGCGAGAAGCTGATGTATAAATTTGAAGACCAGGGCGGGCGGATGGTGGCTCTGCGCTATGATTTAACGGTTCCTCTTTCACGCGTGGTCGCAAGCAATCCCGATCTTTCTAAACCATTCAAGCGTTACCAGATCGCGAACGTGTGGCGAGCGGAAAATCCGCAAAAAGGCAGATTCCGCGAGTTCATGCAATGCGACGTGGACATAGTTGGTTCCAGTTCGCTGATCGCGGATGCTGAGGTGATCGCGACGATCAATTCGGCTTTTAAGAGTTTGGAAATTGGTGAAGTGCTGGTTAAGTTCAACAGCCGACAGCTGGCGGACAAGGTTTTGTCGGAGATAAAAATCAAAAAATCAAATGTCATAAAATTTATCAGAGCAGTTGATAAACTGGAAAAACAAGGGGAGAAGAAAGTCGTAGAATTGCTCCAGGAGCAAGGGATGGATTCCGGAGTGTTAAAAAAATATCGCCAGCTCATGGGCCAGGAAGGGAAGGGTTTTGCGGAAGAGATGGAAGAGTTGCTTTCAGGATTCGGAGTTGAGAACATGGAATTCAGTCCCAATCTCATGCGCGGGTTGGATTACTACACTGGAACTGTTTTTGAGTTCGTTCTTAAGGAAAAACCGGAATTTGGAAGCATTGCCGGCGGCGGCCGTTATGACAATTTGATTAAAGATTCAAAAGGGCAGGCCATTCCCGCTGTTGGCTGTTCGATCGGGCTTGATCGACTTTTAGCCGCGCTTATGGATGCCGGCCTGGTCGCGCCTCAGACTGCGGCAGAAGTAATCGTTTTCAATTTGGATAAAAATTTAGTGCCGGAATATTTGAATATAGCGACTAATTTGAGAGAAGCCGGTCTGGATACGGAATTTTATTTCGAAACCGCTAAACTTGATAAGCAGTTTAAATACGCGGAAGCAAAAAACATTCAGGTCGCGATCATTTATGGTCCGAACGAAGCAAAAGCCAGAAGGGTTAATGTTAAAAATTTGAAAGAAAAAGAGCAGGTTACTGTTGATCTTGATGATTTAGCCACCCAAATCAAATCAATGCTTTGGTAGTGAAAATGATAGGGTCAATCTTTCTCAGATTCGCGGGAGGGCCACTTTGACTAAAAGATTATCTGATTTTAAAATTGATTTGAAAACTGAGGTAGTCCGTGGAGATTTAAAGAATGGGCTTTCCCATTGCGAGGAGCGTAGCGA
>JACQHB010000012.1 GCA_016199215.1 Candidatus Doudnabacteria bacterium
CCTCGTCGCCGTGCGGCACGAAGTCCAGGATGAAGTGCGAGAGAAAGGCCCCGCCGAACGCCAATCCCGGATTGTGGGTCTGCTGGGCGATGAGGACGCCGACCGCGGCGTGAGTGGTGAGGTACATGGGATATGGAGACGATGGTGCCTGGGGTCCCGCCATTCGGCGGGACGACCTAGGGCTTACCTGCCCGCCGTGCTATGCCAGGGGTGGGATTCGAACCCACGACCTAAGGCTTATGAGTCCTTCGCTCTAACCAACTGAGCTACGCCGGCTAGTCGCTCGGCGTTGGACTGCGAAGGCTAATTTGCAGTCAACACCTCGCTCTTGGTTATAAGAAAATTTTTTGGTTGCGGGGGGCGGATTCGAACCGCCAATCTCAAGGTTATGAGCCTTGCGAGATGCCATTTCTCTACCCCGCGTCAATTTAAAAAACAGGTTGCGGATTTCTATGTCACCTTGAAACCGAAATCCTGTAAGCTTATTGATTATACTAAATATACTTTTGAAAATCAAGTGAGATATAGGTGTTTTTTGTTTCTTAATCTGATATAATTAAGCATATGGACCAAACGAATCTAATTTTAATTGTTCTAGTGGCGGGCTTTGCAATATTGCTTTATTTACAGTTGCGACGGAAAGAAGAGCCCAAGAAAAACGATGAAGCGCTTAAAGTCATGATGGAGTGGATGAAGCAGATTAAAGAAGGCACGGAATCCACTAAACTGACTGTGGAGCGCGAGATCAAAGAAACCAATAAGTCGATTAATGAGCGGCTGGATAACGCCGGCCGAGTTATTGCCCAGTTGACGAAAGAGCTTGGCGGGGTCTCCCAGATCGGCCCTGATATCCGCAGACTTACGGAAACTTTGACTTCTCCCAAACTACGGGGAAATTTTGGAGAAGAAATTTTGGAGAACCTGCTTACAGATATTTTCCCTAAAGAGCTTTGCCGCTTCCAATACCGCTTTAAAAACGGCGAAGTTGTCGATGCTGTCCTGATTGTCGGGGATATCCTTATTCCAATCGACAGCAAGTTTAGCATGGAAAATTACAGGCTTTACAAAGAAGCAAAAACCGACGAGGCTTCCGACAGTCTGAAAAAAGCATTTCTTAAGGATGTAAAAAAACGAATCGACGAAATTCATAAAAAATATATTTTGCCACAAGAAGGGACGCTTGATTACGCTTTTATGTTTATTCCGAGCGAAGGAGTTTTTATGGAAGTCGCGGAAGATTTGGACGCGCAAACATATGCCCGATCAAAAAAAGTCGTGGTCGTCGGGCCAAATACTTTAAATATTAACTTAAGGGCAATTCTTTTATCGCTAAAAGGGCAGCAAATCAGCAAAGCAGCGCAGCAAGTTTTGGCAATGATTAATGGGATAAAGCAAGAAAGCGACAAGTTTAACAAAACGCTGGACACCCTAGCAAACCACGTAAAAAATACGAACAACACCATGGGCACGGTTGTGGACAGTTATGCTAAACTTAAGACGCAAATTACTAATGCCTCCAATTTACAGTTGGAAGAACAAAAGGTCGAACAAATTCCTGAAAAACTTTTATAACCTAATTACTATTTACTAAAAAATATGAAAGCAGAACAGCGAGTGGGTTTGTTTGTGGATATTCAAAATCTTTACTATACGGCAAGAAACGTTTATAACGCGAGGGTAAATTTCAACACGGTCCTGAAAGATGCGGTAGGCGACCGTCCCTTGGTCCGAGCGATTGCTTATGGAATCAAAGCGGACATGCCGGAAGAGCAGACTTTTTTTGACGCTTTGAAAAAGGCTGGATTTGAAGTCAAACTCAAAGAATTGCAAAGTTTTTACGGTGGAGCCAAAAAAGGCGATTGGGATGTTGGAATAGTCATGGACATAATTAAGCTGAACGCGAAACTGGATACAGTTGTCCTGGCATCAGGCGATGGGGATTACATCCCGCTATTGGAGTATTTGCAGACACAAGGACAACGAGTTGAATTGGTTTCTTTCGGCAAAAGCACTTCCTCAAAAATGCGAGAGTTGGTAGACTACCACCTGGACCTGGATTCAGATCCAAGGAAATACCTGATGCCGATCCGGAACCGAAACGGCAAGAGATAATTCTTTTTTACCATCATACAGGAGTGTATGATGGTAAGGTCCCCATAGCTTAAATGGATAAAGCGCATCCCTCCGAAGGATGAGATTGAAGGTTCAACTCCTTCTGGGGACACCATAAAATATTTTTTGATCAACCCTAAATATAGGGGTTGATTTTTTGTTTATGTTTTGTTAGCGTTAGAGATAGCAAGGGGTCACGAGCGACCTCCTTCGGTCAAGCCGCGCTATCCGCCTACGAACAAGGCCTCAAGACCGCCCTGCTCTGGATTGGCTACTAGTACCAATCCATCATAAAGGCTTCCACCCTTGGGGGAATAAACTAACCCCAGAGTGTGGTGCGAGGTAGTACTCAAGAAAGCGATCCTTAGGCGCGGCTCCCGGTTTCTTCCTTACCGGCTATGCTAAGGAAGCGTGCCAGTCAAGACAATTGGCGACCACACCCGGTTCGCGCGAAAACGCTTAGTCCAGAACACGCGGACCAAGCCTTAATAGCCGACGGGCGATAATTGTGGTCAAGGTTAGAGAGAGGGATGTTTTCTAGCCCAGCGTCAAGGTCAGGATTGTTCCGATTACTGCACCCTCTCAAGCGGGCGGACACAATCCTGACGTCGTTCAACCGATGGAGGATAATTATGTTCGACGGCACGTCAAAGGGTCCGGATGCCTGGACACAGTCAGCGAGGCCAATTCGCCGCGTTGACTGGAACTTGGGCACGAAGTGTCCGACCGGGGACTTCGGTCCACGGCCAACGCCTCTGAAACCGCTCGTTCGCGCAACACACCAAGAAGGTGTGAAGCTCAACGAGCCCAACCCGACGTTCTAGTCGACAGGCCCCCAAGGCAAATGCACTCCGAGGAAGCTCAGCTCCTCGGTTTTGCCATTTATATAGGTCTTTTAGAGTGTTATAATCAACCCATGAAGCAAGTGCTGAAATCCACCTACGCTAAAGCTTCGGTGGACAAGCAAAAAAATGCGGTTTTGGAAGGTTTAAACAAACAGCAAGAAAAAGCTGTTACTTTTAGCCAAGGACCGCTTTTGATCATTGCCGGGGCGGGAACAGGGAAAACCACGGTTTTGACAAGAAGAATATCCTGGTTGATTCAAGAGCGCTTGGCAAAGCCTGATGAAATTTTGGCCCTGACGTTTACGGAAAAAGCGGCTGCGGAAATGGAAGAACGGGTTGATCGGTTGATGGAACTTGGGTATTCGGAGATTGATATTTCCACTTTCCACGCCTTTGGACAGAAAATTTTGCAAGAGCACGCCTTAGACATAGGCCTTCCCGGTGATTTCAAAGTTATCACAGAAACTCAGGCTTGGATGCTTTTGAAAAAGCACCTTCACGAAATTGATTTGGATTATTATCGGCCAATCGGCAATCCTAACAAATTCATTCACGCTTTGCTGAAACATTTCAACAAAGCAAAAGGCGAGGAGATAACAACGCAAGCGTATCTGGACTATGCTTCAGGCCTCAAGCTTAATAATGACAATAATCTCTCGGCTTCGCTCGAAACAGACGATGACAATGACAGCAAAAGAATCAGAGAAGCGGCTAATGCTTACCATTTCTATCAAAAACTCTTGCTTGACGGAAGCTTTCTGGATTTTGGCGATTTGATAAATTATACTCTCAAGCTTTTCCGTGACCGCCCGAAAATTCTGAAATTATACCAAGAGAAATACAAATATATTCTGGTCGACGAGTTCCAGGATACGGATCTTGCGCAGTTTGAGCTTGTAAAGCTTCTGTCGCTTCCACAAAATAACATTACGGTCGTGGGTGATGATGACCAGTCAATTTATAAATTTCGCGGTGCTTCTGTTTCAAATATTCTCAAATTCAAGGAAGATTTCCCCAAAGCCGCTGAAATCACCCTTACCCAAAACTACCGCTCAACCCAAAATATTTTGGATCTTGCTTACAATTTTATACAGCTCAATAATCCCGAGCGTTTGGAAAGCAAGCTAAAAGTTTCCAAAAAACTCATATCCCAAATTAAGGACAAAGGCAGTATTGAAGTAATACACGCAAAGACTGGTTTCGACGAAGCAAAAATCGTAGCAGACAAAATCCTGGAACTGATGGAAAAAGAAAATCTGACATTGAATAATTTCGCGATTTTGACCCGGGCAAACGACTCAGCCGAACCTTTTATTGCCGAACTCGCCCGCAGGGGAATCACGTATATGTTCGTGGCCAACCGTGGGCTGTATAAGAAGCCGTTGATCCTGGATATCCTCTCATACTTCAGGCTCCTGGACAATTACCACGAAAGCGAAAATCTTTTCCGCGTGTTAAATATTCAAAAATTCAAGATTGACGAACATGACCTGATCGGAATATCGCAAACAGCCAAAAGAAAATCAGCGTCTGTGTTTGAAGTGCTAAAAAATATCAATTCTGTTTCAGTAACCGCGGATACCAGGCAAAAAACAGCCGATCTTCTGCGGCTTATCGAAAAACACTGCGTAGCGGCCAGGGAAAAGCCCGTGACAGAAGTTTTGATCAAAATTCTTGATGACCTTGGTATTTTAAAAAAACTTTCGGAAGATTCATCGGAAAATGTAGAGAATCGAAGCCTGCTTGAACAGTTCTACAAAAAAGCCCAAGGCTACGAATCGGAAAACACGGACAAGTCGCTTAAAGGATTTTTAAATCTGATCAAACTTGAGCTTGAAGCGGGGGACGAAGGCCAGCTTGCATTCAATCCTGATTTAGGCCCGGAAGCAGTTAGAATAATGACAGTGCACGCGGCTAAGGGGCTTGAGTTTCATACTGTGTTTATCATAAATATGGTGGATCAGAGATTCCCTTCAAGAGACCGGAAAGAACAAATTGAAATCCCCCAAACTTTGGTAAAAGAAATACTGCCTGAAGGGGACGTGCACCTGATGGAAGAGCGAAGATTGTTTTACGTAGCCATGACCCGCGCGAAAAAGAATTTATTTTTGACGTGGTCAGACGACTATGGCGGCGTCTCGGCAAAAAAACCTTCCCGTTTTTTAGTGGAAATAAATTTGGTCAGCGCTCCCCATGCCCAAGCCCCGTCTGGCGAAGTTTTCTTCGCGCAGCAACCCGCTTTAAAATTACAAATTCCAGATTCCAAATTCCAGATTCCAGATACTTTTTCCTATTCGCAGATTAACTGTTTCCGCAATTGCCCGCTTGAGTATAAATACCGCTATATTTACCATTTACCGACCCCAGGGCAAGGCCAGCTGACTTTTGGCGACACTATGCATAAAACTTTGGAGAAATTCCTGCAAAACTACAAGCAAATTAACGCGGAAAAACAGCAGGACCTTTTTGGCTCAAAGAAAAACAAGACTTTGGTTCCGCCAAAAGAAACTTTATTCAGATTTTACGAACAAACTTGGTCCGACGATTGGTTTTTGGACAGCATTCAAAAACAAAACTACCTTAAACTCGGCTATAAAATGCTTGAAAACTTTTACGATAAATTCTCCCAATCGCCAAAACCAATAGAGTTCCTCGAGCAAAGATTCAAACTCAAGATCGGCGACTATAAATTTGTGGGAAAAATCGACCGGGCGGACCTTAATCCGGACGGAAGCGTCGATATAATTGACTACAAAACCGGTCGAAGCAAACTGAAGCTGACTTCGGATGATAAGGCCCAGCTTCTGATCTATCAATGGGCAGCCGAAGAAGAATTTACAAAGAAAGTGAAAGGCCTAAGTTATTGGTTTTTGGACACATTAAGAGAGCCCGTTTCTTTTTTGGGCGGCAAGGATGAAGTGGATGGCATCAAGAAAAAAATCCTTGAAACAATTGGTGAAATAATTGAAGCCGTAAAGGCCAATTCATTTTCAAAACTGGACCTTAAAAAATCCCACGATTGCCGGTTCAGGGATTTTGCCGCATGACATTTTTATGCTACAATTTTGTAAGGAAAAGCAAATAAAATTTTTGTTGTCAGCAGGACTGATCATAAGCGGCTCACTGTTGACGTTCCTGGTTTACAGGTTTGACCCGACAAGGCATTGGCTGATTCCTCTTGCTTTCTACGTAATTTTTTTTGCCCTCTGTTTCAGCATCACCGCGCTTGCCGGCTTTCTTGCCAGACGCTTTGTAGGAAAGAGGGAATTCCTCGCAGATCAACTGAGAGTCTCACTAAGGCAGGGAGTTTGGTTTTCAATCCTTTTGATTTCATTGCTTTTGCTTAAAGCCGCGGGGTTATTCAATCTTATTTCAATCGCCCTGCTCCTGCTCGCGATGGTTTTCCTGGAATCATACTTCCTTTTTTCCAAAACCGAAATTAACCGCTAATTATGGACAGCAAAAAACCGGCTCTTCCGCCAATCGAACAGCAGAGCGAGGAACTTTCTTATATGGTCATGCCGCAGGAGAGTAACCTTTCTCTTCAGACCGCGCCTCCATCAAATCCAAGCCGTAAAAAATGGCTGTTATATTTTATTATCGGTCTTATCATACTGGTAGCCGCCGCCGGGGTTGGATTCTATATTTGGAAAAGCGGGAAAAGTGGAAGCAAGCAATCAATTACCTTAGCTCAAAAACTTCCGCCCTCCATGGTATCCAAATATTTTAATAAAGAAGTTTGCGATGACAAAGCAGTTTGCGGCGACGAAGCCGACCCCGACCTGGACGGGCTTTCAAACTACGAGGAATTCAGGCGCAACACGGATCTGAAGAAACCGGATACGGACTCAGACGGATTGGCTGACGGAGACGAAGCCAATATTTACAAAACAGATCCAACCGAGAAGTATACCGACAAAAGAAGCGTGGTTGCCGAAAACAACTTCACGGACAGTCATCAAATAAAAAACGGTTACGATCCGCTGACTCCCGGCTTGAAATTTACTGACACAAGAAACCAGCAGATCGCGGATGATATCGCGAAATACGGCTTGCACGAACCCAGCATTGAATCCCTTAAAATCGAAGCGCCAACTCAATGAGTTTTTTTTCAAGATGGTTTAAAAAACCGAATTTAACAATATTATTATCGCCAAAGTCACCAAAGTGGAAAAGCATCCGAACGCGGACAGGCTTCGGGTCGTGGAGCTGACTGATGGAAAAAATGTCATCAAACCCGTGGTATGCGGCGCTTGGAATTTTGAAGTTGGCGCAGTGGTTCCATTAGCCCTTCCGGGGGCGGTCATTCCTCATAATCAGCACGATCCGGAAGGCAAGTCTTTTGTGCTTGGAAAGGCGACAATTCGCGGGATTGAATCGCAAGGAATGATTTGTTCGGCGAAAGAGCTGGGGTTGGGCGAAGACGGGGGAGGAATTATGATTTTGGATTCAAATTTGAGATTAGGAGAAGCCTTCAGAGGATAATAGTGAATGTGGAGGGTCGCCCTCCACATTAAGATTATGGCAGAAATTTTTGTCGATAAAACCGAAGAGCAAAAAAATAGACAGGAGCTTGAAAAGCGCACTGATTTTGAGGCAGGCAGGATCAGGCGTTATTTAAGCATGCCTGATCTATCAAGAACAGCCGGAAGTCCTTTGTCCGATATTGTTGCAAGAGCGTCCAAAGTAAAAAGCCTTGAGGGTTTTGATGTAATAGATATTCCAGAAATTATTCCAGTAAACATTCTTTTTGATTTGTTCAATATGCCGCCCGGCCATCCGGCTCGGAGTAAATCTGACACTTACTATGTTGATGACGAGCACGTATTAAGAACGCACGACACCGTGTTTTGGTATTACTATCTTAATGACCCCGATGTTAAGGCTCGAATTGCGAAAAAAGAAACTTTGGGCGCCATTTGCTACGGCAAGGTTTATCGCAAAGATGAAATCGACAGCAAGCATATGAACGTTTTTCATCAGTTTGGCGGCCTCTACATCGCCCCGGACGATAAGCAAACCATTACCCCCGATGATTTGAAGGACGCGTTGTCGGAAATTGCCAAAAGTATTTTTGGCGACGTCAACTTCCGTTTCTACGAACATAATTTTCCATACACGGATCCAAGCTTCGAAATGGAAGCGGAAATAAACGGCCAATGGATGGAAATGCTCGGTTCGGGCATGGCCAGAAAAAGCGTTTTGGCCAACTTTGGCCTGACCGGTTATCACGGTTGGGCTTTTGGCTTCGGCCTTGAACGGCTGGCGATTGCCTCGATGTCGCTTCCCGACATCCGACTTTTGTGGTCGCAAGATCCGAGGGTAAAAAAGCAGTTGAAGCTTGGGCAAAAATTTGTTGACGTCAGCAAATATCCCCCGATTACGCGCGACATCTCTTTTATAGTCGACAAAAATTTCGTGCCAAATAATTATTTTGATCTGATCAGAGAAATAGGCCGAGATTTGATCGAACAAGTCGAGCTTTTGGATAAGTACGAAGACGAGCAGAAATTCGGAAAAGACAAGGTTAGTTACACCTATCGAGTAATCTACCGAAGCCCGGAACGAACTCTCAAAACCGAGGAAGTGGAGCCATTGCAGGCCAAGCTTTACGAGGAAACAAAGAAACAATATAACGCTGATTTAAGGTAGAAAAAATACTATTTTTCTGCTATAATATAATAGTCATTTGATCAATTAAAACTTAAAAACTAATTGAAAATTGTAAACCGATAAATTGATAAATTAACTCATATGGCGAAACACAAGCCGGAGAAAGAAGCTAAAGAAAAAGGCTACACCGCTGAGCAAATTACAGTGCTTGAGGGTCTTGAACCTGTGCGCAAAAGGCCCGGGATGTATATTGGCAATACTGCAAAGGAAGGCTTCCATCATTTGCTTTCCGAAGTCGTGGACAACGCGATTGACGAGGCCATGGCCGGGCATGCCAAAAAAGTTGAAATCATCATCCATCCTGATAATTCCGCCACGGTGGTTGACGATGGTCGAGGCATTCCTGTTGATGTCCATAAGCAGACCAAAAAGTCAGCATTGGAAACAGTGCTGACCATGCTTCATGCCGGAGGCAAGTTTGGCGGAGACGCGTCTGGCTATAAAGTATCCGGGGGTTTGCACGGGGTCGGCGTTTCCGTGGTAAACGCCCTTTCTGAATACCTCAGGGCGGAAGTACGGAGAGACGGCAAGATTTACACACAGGAATACAAACGCGGGAAGCCAATAACCAAAGTTAAAATGGTTGGCAAGGTTCCGCCAAAAGATTTTTGGCAGCATGGGACCAAAATCTTCTACAAGCCCGATGCTGAAGTTTTTACCGAAAAAGAATTTGACCTAAAAATGGTTCTGGATCACTACCGGCAGCAAGCTTATTTGACCCGGGGCGTTCACATCGCAATCATGGATGAGCGCGGCGGTTTTTCTTATCAATATTATTTTGAGGGCGGGCTGGTTTCTTACATCAAGCACATCAACCGCAACAAGGTCATCAAAACGTCTCCGATTTATATCACTAAAACTGTTGATCAGATAATGGTTGAGTGCGCTGTCCAATATTCGGACGAGTTTACAGAAACAGTCCTGACCTTTGCCAACAACATCCATACGCCTGAAGGCGGCATGCATCTGACCGGCTTCCGCTCGGCTCTTACCCGTTCACTAAACAATTACGGCGTTAAAAACGGGTATTTCAAAGAAACTGATAAAATTACGGGCGAAGATATGAGGGAGGGGCTCAATGCGATTATTTCGGTAAAGTTGCCAAACCCTCAATTCGAAGGCCAGACCAAGGCCAAACTGGGCAACGCTGAAGTCAGAGGCGCTGTGGAAGATGTGGTTGGCTCAGGACTTGAATTTTGGCTGGAGGAGCATCCTTCTGATGCCGGAAGAATTTTGGAAAAAGTTTTGCTTGCTTCAAAAGCCAGGCTGGCCGCGAGAGCCGCGCGGGACGCCGTGATCCGCAAAGGCGTTTTGGAAGGCTTGGCGCTTCCCGGCAAACTCGCTGATTGCTCCGAATCTGACCCTGCCAAGTCCGAGCTTTATATTGTGGAAGGGGATTCGGCAGGCGGTTCAGCCAAGCAGGGAAGAGACCGAAGGTTCCAGGCCATTCTGCCTTTGCGAGGAAAAATTCTGAACGTTGAGCGCGCGCGCCTGGACAAGATGCTATCAAGCCAGGAGATTAAAAACTTGGTCATTGCCATGGGCGCTGGGGTGTCTGACCAGTTCAATATAGAAAATCTCCGCTATCAAAGAATTATAATAATGACCGATGCTGATGTTGACGGCGCCCACATCAGGACATTACTGCTAACGCTTTTTTACCGGCACTTTCCGGAAGTGATCAAGCGCGGCTACCTGTTTATAGCCCAGCCGCCTCTGTTCCGAGTTCAATACGGAAAAAGCGCGGAATACGCGTTTAGCGAAAAGCAAAGGGATGAGATTATTGAGCGCTTCTTAAAAGAAGCCAAGGAAAAAAAGGCGGCAAAAATTAAAGACCTGAAACAGGAAGTAGCGGAAATCTCTCAAGCCGCGCCAGAGCAGTCAGGGGAAGTGAACATTAAAGGGGTGAATGTCCAGCGCTACAAGGGTTTGGGAGAAATGAATCCGCCACAGCTTTGGGAAACAACCATGGACCCTGCTAACAGGCTGATGCTGCGCGTGGAAATTGAAGACGCGGAAAAAGCTAATCATATTTTTGAAACCCTGATGGGCGACGAAGTGGGTCCGAGGAAAAACTTCATACAAACCCACGCCAAAACAGTAAAAAATCTTGACATTTAAAGCACGATTAGGAGGCTTGCAAATTTTAAGCTAACGCGCTACAATGTTTCCAAGCCCCGAAAGGGCTTTTAAAAAAGGCAAAAATGGCTTTTAATCCTATACAATTTATCAGGGAGACCAGATCCGAATTGAGCAAGGTGGTCTGGCCGAGCAAGCAAGAGACTCTCCGTATCACCATTGCTGTCATAGTCATGTCATTGGCAGTGGCTTTATTTTTGGGCGCTGTTGATTACGGACTGACCCGTCTTTTGGAATATACCGCTAGCCGTTAATCGAGGGATTGCAAAACAGTATGCTACCCCCAGGACACATCGCCGGTGGATTTATCGCTTCTAAGGTTGCAGCCAATTTTGTAACCCCTCTGGATCGACCCGAATTTTTCATCCTCACTTCTTTCTTCAGTTTTTTTCCAGATCTGGACAGCTTCATTTCATTTGCCAAAATAGGCAAAATGATCAGCAGAGAAGATATTGACCACAGGACTTATCCGACTCACGCCCCTCTTCTGTATCTTCTCGTATTTGCTATTTTCTATTTCCTGTTTCCTTCATACCATTACGTCTCATGGGCTTTCTTGATAGGGACATGGTCGCACTTTTTGATTGACACTTTTTCAGCAGAAGGAATCTTGTGGCTCTGGCCGTTTTCCAAAAAATTTTACAATAAGCAGATGGATCCCAGGATCACGATTACTGAACAGGGTTTCTTTAAGCACTGGACGGAATTTCTAAAAAAGTATTTCAAAGTTTTCTCTTTCAAAGTCGAGATCTTGTTAATTGCTATTGCGTTGGTTCTACTATTTACTAATTCCTAATTACTATTTACTAATTTTATGGCCAGACAACAGGTAACCGGCGAAAAACATTGGTACGTGCTCCACACTTATTCCGGATACGAAGATAGCGTGGCGTTCAACCTTAAGCAGCGTATAGAATCCATGGGCATGGAGGACAAGATTTTTTCCGTTCTCGTTCCGAAGGAAAAAAAGATTAAGATCAAGGAAGGCAAAAGGGTGACAGTTGAAGAAAAGATTTTTCCGGGGTATGTTTTAGTTGAAATGATAGTGACTGACGATTCCTGGTATGTGGTCAGAAATACGCCTAATGTCACGGGATTCGTCGGTTCGGGAACGATTCCAACTCCTATTGGAGAAGCTGAAATCACTTCTTTGCAAAAGCGGATGGGCGTTGAAGAGCCTAAATTTAAGATCGATGTTCGTGCCAATGATTTAGTCAGGGTTATGGACGGTCCATTTAAAGATTATGAGGGCAAGGTTTCGGAAGTCGATGAGCAAAAAGGCAAAATTAAGGTTTTGGTCTCAATTTTCGGCCGGGAAACCCCGGTTGAGCTCGATTTTTTGCAAATCAAGAAGTTATAGAGAATATCATTAACTTCGCGGTCCCGGACTAAAAAATCCGGGATCCAATAATAATATGCTATATTATATAATTTTATTCATCATTCTTTTCATCCTCCTGCCTGGACTCAAGATAGTCCAACAGTATCAGACCGGTGTGGTATTTCGGCTGGGAAAAATTACTGGAATCAAGACCCCGGGCCTCAACTGGATCATCCCATACATCGAATGGATCAAAAAAGTTGATCTAAGGACTGTCACGATGCCTATACAGCCGCAGAAGATCATAACCAAAGACAACGTTTCAATCGATGTTTCAGCAGTGGCTTATTATAAAGTTGTGGATCCGGTAAAAAGCATTGTGGCGATTGAAAATGTAATGTCCGCCATAAACCAGATTGCCCAGACCACCATTAGGAATATCGTTGGCCGATTCGAACTTGATGAAATCTTGTCTGAACGCGACCGGATCAACCAAGAAATCAGGAATGTTCTGGACACGCACACCGAGCCCTGGGGCATAGTTGTTTCAGTTGTTGAAATTAAAGATATCGAACTTCCGGAAAACATGCAGAGAGCAATGGCCAAACAGGCAGAAGCGGAGCGCGAAAAAAGATCAAAAATCATCGCCGCTGAGGGCGAATTCCTTTCAGCTCAAAAATTATCCGAAGCCGCTGATGTTATTGCCGCGCATCCGATTGCCTTACAGCTGCGCAACCTGCAGACAATGGCGGAAATCAGCATTGAAAAAAACTCAACAATAATTTTTCCGGCCCAGTTTATGAGCACCGTCAAAGAGATCAACAAATTTATTAACAGTGAGACGAAAGGTTAAGCAATGGCTAAAAAAGTAAAGACAATTGTCAAACTCCAGCTTCCGGCGGGAAAAGCAACCCCGGCTCCTCCAGTGGGAACCGCGCTGGGTCCTCATGGTATTAATATCGCCCAATTCACCAAGGACTTTAATGAACGAACCGCGCCAATGGGCGATACCATCATCCCTGCTGAAATCACGGTTTATGAAGACAGATCTTTCAGTTTCATCCTCAAAACCCCTCCTGCTTCAGTTTTGATTCGCAAGGCGGCGGGTCTGGAAAAAGGATCAGGGGATCCTTTGAAAAACAAAGTCGGGACTATCACAAAAGCCCAGTTGAAAGCAATAGCGGAACAGAAGATGCCTGACCTCAATGCCAATGATTTGGAAGCAGCCGAAAAAATCATTGCAGGAACCGCCAGATCAATGGGCGTCGAGATAAAGTAATCCTTAATCTAAATAAATATGGCATTGAATCTTACATTGCGAAAAGTTTATCTCTACTTGTTTGCGGTAGTAGGTTTGGTTTTGATGATTATCGGCTCCGTTAGTCTTATTAACCTCGGGCTCAAAACATGGGTTTTTACCAAAGCTGACGACGCAACCTGTTTTTACGGACCCCGATTTGTGGCCCCAAGCAAAGAAAACGGAACCACAGGGCAAAGCCAAGAGGATTTGGACAGGCAGAGAGCTGAAGATGAAAAGTATTGCAAGGAAATAACCAGGCCCGCGCAAAAACAAAACCAGGCCTCAATGGCAATTGCGCAATTAATCGTCGGAGTGCCTTTATTTGCATATCACTGGAGACTTATTCGTAAGGAAGGACAGGTTTAAATAATTTATTGCGGGAGAGTCAAGCTCGCTTGCACCGCGAAAGGATAATCATGGGTAAAAGAATAGAGAACGCGAAAAAGGAAATCGAAGCAAACAAAATTTATTCAGTTGAAGAAGCAATCGGATTGGCCAAAAAGACGGCCACAACCAAGTTTATCGGGAATATCGAAGTTCATATCAGGCTAGGAATAGACCCCAAAAAAACCGAGCAGACAGTGAGGGGGACTGTTTCCTTGCCGCACGGCACTGGCAAGACCAAGAGAATTGGCGCGTTTGTCACTGAAGCAAAAGAAAAGGAAGCCGTGGCAGCAGGCGCGGCAGTGGTCGGCGGGGACGAATTGATTAAAAGCATAAAAGAAACGGAAAAGATCGATTTTGAAATTGCCGTGGCAGAACCCGCAATGATGCCCAAACTTGCCCAAATCGCCAAGATTTTAGGCCCTAGAGGGCTTATGCCAAACCCTAAAACAGGCACAGTAAGCGCGGATGTTGGCAAAATAATTAAAGAGTATGCCGCCGGCAAAACCGAGTTTAAAAATGACGATTCCGGCAACCTGCATATGACCATTGGGAAAACTAATTTTGACGAAAAGCAACTGGCAGAAAATTTTAAGGCTTTTCTGGACGCGGTTAAAGCATGCAAACCAACCGAGACCAAAAAAGAATTCATCCAGGGCCTAACGGTCCATTCCACCATGGGCCCAGCTATAAAGGTAAAGGCTTAAGGCTGATAAACTAAAAGTATGCTTCTATCGGACACAGACATCAAAAATCTAATTGAAAAAGGCGAAATCAAGGTTGATCCGCTTCCTGATTTTGAAAAGGCGCTTGGCCCGGTTTCTTTGGACTTCCGACTCGGCCATGATTTTTTGATTTTCAAAAGAACCACGCACCCCTACATTGACGTCAAAAATCCAGACAGCTTCAAAGACATTACAGAAGAAGTCCACAAGGAAACAAGCGAGCAGTTTGTGATTCATCCCACTGAGTTTATTTTGGCCTCAACCTTGGAAAGCCTGGAACTGCCCAATTATATTGCCGGCAGGCTAGAGGGAAAGTCTTCTCTTGGGCGACTGGGGTTGGTGGTCCACTCCACTGCCGGGAAGTTTGACCCGGGCTGGAAAGGTAAATTAGTTCTTGAGATCACAAATATCGGAGTATTGCCCATCGCGCTCTATCCGGAAATCCGCGTCTGCCAAATGTTATTTGAGCAGATCAGCTCAAAAACGGTCGGCTACACAGAACGCTCCGGCGAGGTTTACAAAAATCAGAGTAAAACTGTTGGCTCCGGCGGCAACTGGAATTGACGTCGAAGACGTCATCCTGAACTTGATTCAGGATCCATTACTGATTAACAAAAAGGCCTATGAAAAAAGGAAAACTTATAGTCATCGACGGCACAGACGGTTCTGGCAAGGCGACCCAATCGCGCTTGCTTTTTAAAAATTTACAAAAGCAAAGAATAAAGACCGCAATTTTGGATTTTCCTGTTTATGACAGCCTAACCGGAAGGCTTATAACACGATATTTAAAAAATGAATTTGGCAGGCTAAATCCCTATTTAGCCTCAATGCTTTACGCGGCTAACAGGTTCCAGTTCAGGGATAAAATTTTGCAATGGCTCAGGGAAGGCAGGGTGGTGATCTTGAACCGATACGTGACGGCAAACCAGATCCACCAGGCGGCGCATTTGAAAACAAAAAAAGAGCGGAACAAATTCGTAAACTGGATTGGCGGGCTCGAATATGACATATTCGGACTTCCGCGGCCTGATCTGGTAATTCTTATTAATATGCCTGTTGACATAGCAAACCGGTTAATTCAAACAAAGTCTGCGATAAATAGAGTCAGGGTTGCCGGTTCAAAAGGAGACATGCTTGAATCGGATTTAGAACACCAAAAGGAGGCGTTGAGACAGGCAATTAAAATTTCACAATCCAGTAAAATTTGGCGGAAGATAGACGCAGTAGAACGCGGAAAACTGCTTTCGAAAGAAGAAATAAATAAAAAGATCTTTTCTATAGTCAGCCGGTTCATGGCTGAAAAATAGTTCTCGCTACAAGTATTCTTCGAACGAAGCGAGAAGTCTAATTATATGCATACTTACGAAATCGAAATTAAAAGCCTTTTAGGTAGCAAGGAAAACGCTGGTCAACTGATTAAAAAGATGCGGGAATCTGATCCTGCTTTTCAATCATTAGGGACCCATGACCAATTGAACCATTACTTCCAAGAAGGTGACACTAAATTACTATATCGTAATTTAGTAAAGTATTTAGATAAAGGAAAAACCGCGCGATTGAAACTGGTTTTAGGAGAAGCAAAAAACCTTTCTGTTAGAACCGCAAAAAAAGAAGCTAAAGTATTCCTTGTTGTTAAAGCAACAATAGACGATACGACTTCAAGCAATGGAACTGCAAGATTAGAGTTCGAGTCGCAAACTAATTTAAGTTTAGATGAACTTGATAAGATTGTTTTAGCTTCGGGTTTTAAGTATCAAGCCAAGTGGTCAAGGGAACGACAAGAATTCAAATTTAAGGATCTAAACGTTACGGTCGATAAGAACGCTGGTTATGGTTATTTGGCAGAATTTGAAAAAATTATAGACGACCCTGCTAAGTCAGAAGAAACAAAGACTTCCATACGGGACAGTATGGAAGTGCTGGGCGTAAAGGAACTATCCCAGGATCGCCTGGAACGGATGTTTGCTTTTTACAACGCAAATTGGCAAGATTATTATGGGACAGAGAAAACGTTTATTATTGACTAATGTATAACCACGCTCCAAAAAACTACAAATGCCCGTTCTGCCTTGTAAAAAAGAATTTCAACAAACATTTTATTTTGCATCGTGATAAAGGCATTACCTCTTTCATTTCCAACATGGAATGGCCACCGAATTCAGGGATTGTACTAGTGGTGCCGAATAAGCATTTTGAAAACCTCTATGAAATTCCAGTAAAACTGTTGGCAAAAATACATGTCTATTCAAAAAAATTAGCATTGGCAATGAAAAAGACATACAAATGTGATGGGATATTGATAAGGCAACACAATGAACCAATTGGAAATCAAACAGTCTTTCACTACCATATCCAAATCGTTCCCCGCTATAATAAGGATAATTTCTACGGCCGTTCATACAAAACAGGAAGAGAGATATCAGAAAAAAATAGATGGAAATATTTTCACTTGATAAAAAAACAAATTCATGGATAAACACCCGGAATATCAATACTTAAACTTACTTAAAGACATCTTGGATAGTGGCTCTGATAAGCCCTTGTTTTTCACACCGGAAGTTTTGGAGGAATACAGGAAGAAGGGGCAGGAGCCGCCGTTTATCCGTTCAGTTTTTGGACGAATGATCCGATTCGACCTTTCCAAAGGATTCCCGGTTCTGACAACTAAAAAAGTTTTTACTCGCGGGATCATCCATGAATTGCTATGGTTCCTTTCTGGAATCACAAATATCAAATACTTGGTTGACAACGACGTGCATATTTGGGATGAATGGGCCTGGAAAAGGTATCACAAGGCAGCAGTAGCAGGGCAACACCAAGATATGACTCAAGACGAATTTATTTCCAAAATTAAGTCAGAGCCGGCTGATTCGGACTTTGTAAAAAATTGGGGAGACCTGATTATGGTTTACGGAAAAATGTGGAGGCGCTGGCCGGGCTCGGATGGACATCTGATTGATCAGCTTGGCTGGGTGATTGAAGGATTAAAAGCCAAGCCTTACAGGAAATCATATGTGGTCTCTGCTTGGAACCCTGATTATATTTACGCAATGGCTTCCAAGGGCAATGCCAATGAAGTCCCTCCATTCTGCCATACCACTTACCAATTTGCAGTCACAAACGGAAAGCTCAACCTTGGCATGTTCCAACGAAGCGCTGACTCATTTTTGGGCGTGCCTTTCAACATCACAAGCTATGCCATGCTTCTGATGATGGTTTCCCAAGTTACTGGAATCGAGCCTGGAGAGTTTGTTCATCTCTTTGGTGATGTTCATATTTATTCAAATCACTTTGACCAGGTAAAACTTCAGTTGAGCAGAGAGCCCAAACCATTCCCAACCCTCAAGCTGAATCCGGAAAAGAAAAACATTGACGATTTCAAATTTGAAGATGTAATGATTGAAAATTATCAGGCCCATCCTGCGATCAAGGCAGAAATTGCAAACATCGGAGGATTTTGATGATTAAGCTCGTCGCATTTGACTGGAACGGGACAATACTTGCTGATACAAATGCTGTCGTGGCGTCTGACAACGCGGTTTTAAAACATTTTGGGTTCCGAAAAACTAACCTTCAAAAAGTGCAAGCGGCTTTTCAAATGCCGATCAGGAATTTCTGGACAAACCTAGGGTTAAACGGCAGGTTTTTTGATCAGCACGCAAACGAAATTATTGAGGTTTTTTATAAAAATTATGAGCCTCTTGAACAGCTTTGCAGAACCAGATCCGGGGCCAAAGAAATCTTACAATTTCTCCAAAGGGAGGGAATCAGAACTGTAATTTTTAGCAATCATATTATTCCCCATATACAAAAACAACTGATCAGGCTAAAAATTAACAAATTCGTTGACAATGTTTTGGCAAGGGAAATTGGAGACAATACTCACACCCACCAAAAATCTAAGAACCAAAAATTAAAGAGTTTTGTAAAATCTCTGAAACTTAAAACAAAGGAAGTGCTTGTGGTAGGAGATACGGAAGAAGAAATAGAGATAGCCAAAGAATTTGGATATTATTCAGTAGGATTAACTGGAGGAAACATTTCAACAGCAAAGCTTAAGGCCACTAAACCAGACTTTTTGATTCACAACTTAAGAGAACTTAAAGCAATAATTAATAAACTGAACCTCAATTAAGAGGAGATGTGGAGGGCGCCCCTCCACAACACAATGATAATATCTTTTGTTGTTGCGGTTGCAAAAAATGGAGTAATAGGGAATCGCAATTCCTTGCCTTTTTATATCCCAGAGGATCTTAAGCACTTCAAAAAAATAACAGACGGGCATACTGTGCTCATGGGTAGAAACACCTATGATTCCATCATTAAACGCTTGGGCAAACCTTTGCCGAATCGGGTAAATGTGGTTATCACAAGACAAGCGGATTTTAAGCCGGCGGAAGGCGTGCTTGTCTTCCATGACATAAATTTGGCGATCGCCAAATTTATGTCAGACGGGCTTGATGAGCTGATGGTTATCGGAGGAGCGCAAATCTACAAACAATTGGCGGATATGGGAAAAGTTGATAAAATATATATGACGCATGTCCATCAAGAAGTCGAGGGCGATGTCAAATTCCCTGATATCGATTTAACTAAGTGGAAAAAAATTAACCAAGACGCCCGTGATAAATTTACCTGGGCAGTTTACGAAAAAATCTAAATGAGAGAGCGGAACTCATATATCCCAGATGAATTAAATAGACAGTTTATTCCAAGACCCGAAGAGCAATCTCCAGAAATCGACAAATCAAAACTTGAAGGAGAACTGGAAGCTGTTCGCAAACAACCGCTCCTCGATTCCCGGGCTTTTGATAAAAAGATTTTTCTGCTTGAGCGTATTGCTGTTCGAGAGAAAGAAACCCCACCTTCCGAATTTTTTGCGCAAGTTTTAAAGGAAATTTTAGCAAAAATAAACGCAGAACTGCATGATCTTGGCGATTTTAAAATACGAGATCAAGCCGAAGTATTATTATCAAAGCCTGATGATAAAATAATCGCATTGGTAAAAAAATACTTGCCTGAAATTTGGGAAAGAGCGATGGAAAAGAATGACAATGTCCCAATCTATTCAAGACTGGACAAAAAAATCAGGGCAGATTCATTGGATTCACAAGCGCTCACAATGATTCAAGATTTAGGCTCAAGAGGATTCAGTGAATACATGTCCTCTCTTCATCACGAAACCATACATTCGTTCCAGGATGAAGCAACAAAGGAGGGATCAGCGGGAGATAGACTGATTGAATTTTTAGCGAAAAAATCCGTGGTTGGCGCTGGTTTTAAGTTTATTCTTAACATGGCGGGAAGAAACAAATTGAGCCGGGAACAATTACGTTTATTAGAATCGCAAGCATATCTGGGTAAACGCAGATATGGACAGTTTAAGTCAATTGAAACCGTAGAAAATCTAGTTGATGTTCTTTCCAAGGGCTATAGAATCTCGAAAAAATCAAAGGGACGTAAAAAAACCGTTGCCGCAATCGCTGATATAAAAAAAATATATGCTTTGGGTTTATCGGAGGAAGTCATCTCTCAATTGACAGCTGCGGATACTTGGGATAAGAAGAAAGGGGTATACGAAAATTTACATGGGGCGGTAAACGCGCTTAGGAAGTCCTCTGGTTATATGGAATCGGATTTGGATAAATTGGTTGAGATAGATGATTTGAGGCGCGATATTTATATTGAAAGGGTCATGAGGATTGTGCAAACAGTAGTTCAAAGAAGAATTGATCAATCAGGAATCGAACGCGAAAAAGGACGGGAGAAGACCGAGGAAGAAAAAATATTAGATAGTCTAATGAAAAAATTGATTCTCCCGGGCTGGGGTAAGGATACAGAAGATTAATTAAAACCCTGTGCGTCATTGCAAAGAGCAAAACTTAGCTCGCAATGACAAAACGCCTATGCAAGAACTAATTCGAGAAATTGAAACGCTAAAAGGCCGGATGCTTGACCTGAAGGAGCATCTTTGACCTTGCGCAAAAAAAACAAAAAATTTTAGAGATCGAAGACCGCATGGCGGATCCGAATTTTTGGAATGATCCCCATGTAGCGCAGGGCTTGGCCAAGGAATTAGACAGGCTTAAAACCTTTGTTTCTGATTGGCAAAAATTGGAGCAAAATACTGCTGAATTGGAGGGTTTGGCCCAAATGGCTATAAAAGAGCCTGATAAAGCGTTAGAGGCCGACCTGAAGGCCAAATTTGGCCGTTTAAGGGCGCTATTTGAGCAAATCAGGCTAACAACCTTTCTGGGAGAGAAATACGACGACCATTCAGCTATTTTATCCGTCCATGCAGGGGCTGGTGGCGTAGATGCCCAGGACTGGGCGGAAATGCTTTTACGCATGTACTTAAGGTTTGCTGAAAGCAAAAAATTCAAAGCAGCAATTATTGATGAAAGCCGCGGAGGCGAGGCTGGAATCAAAAGTGTTGTGGTAGAAATTATCGGCCCATACGCTTTCGGTTATCTTAAAAGTGAAGCAGGCGTTCATCGCCTGGTAAGACTTTCCCCATTTAACCCAGCTCACACTCGGGAGACCTCTTTTGCTTTGGTCGAAGTCCTTCCGGTAATCGAAGAGCAGGAATACAAACTTAACATGGATGAAGTTGAGCTTGAGGCAAAAACTTCCAGGGGACACGGCGGACAATCGGTGAATACGACCTATTCGGCAATCCGGGCTACTCACAAGCCCAGCGGAATAACGGTGACGATTCAGAACGAACGAAGCCAACAGCAAAACAGGGAACAGGCTCTAAAAATTTTGTCAGCCAAACTTGCCACACTTGAAGAACAAAAAAGACAGAAAGAAAAATTAAAGATTCGCGGCGAGTTCCATTCGGCCGAGTGGGGAAACCAGATTCGTTCCTACGTGCTGCACCCATATAAAATGGTCAAAGACCACAGAACTGATTACGAAACTTCTGACGCTGAGTCCGTTTTGGATGGCAACCTTGACGAATTCGTCAAAAGTTACTTGGAATATGTTAGAATGAAAGAGTAATGATTAAATTCGACGAAGTAACAAAAACATACGGAAAAGTTATCGCGCTTAAAAATGTGTCCTTGGAGATTCACAAGGACGAATTTCTTTCTTTGGTCGGACAATCCGGCGCGGGCAAATCAACCCTGATTTCGCTGATTATTGGGGAAGAGCGGCCTGATTCAGGCAGGATCCTGATTGACGATATCGATGTGGCAAGAATCAGGCGGACAGATATACCTTTCTTGAGGCGCAAAATCGGCGTGGTTTTCCAGGATATCAAGTTGCTTAGAAACAGGACAGCCTACGAAAACGTGGCTTTTGCCATGGAAGTTTCCGGAGAAAAAAACAACTCTATCAGGAAAGAGGTCCCGAAAATTTTGGAAATGGTAGGTCTTGAGGATAAAGCCAAGGCCTTCCCTCACGAAATGTCAGGCGGGGAGAAACAAAGAATCGCCATAGCCCGAGCCTTGGTGCACAAGCCAGTCCTTTTGTTGGCAGACGAACCAACAGGCAACCTGGATTCAATCAATGCTTGGGACATCATCCAACTGCTTTTAAAAATCAACAAAAACGGCACCACCGTAATTCTTGCAACCCATGCCAAAGATTTGGTGAATAGCGTCAAAAAACGGGTAGTTACTATTGAAAAAGGAGAAATTGTTTTAGACCAGCAGAAGGGAAAATATGTTTTATAATTTAAAATTTAAAATGAAAAATTTATAATTTTTGAAATTTAACCATTAATTTTAAACTTTAATTTTTCAATTTTAATCTTTCCATGAACCTTGTCACGGTAAACAGATTAATCAGAAACGGCGTCACAAATTTTGTCCGCAACATCTGGCTTTCGATTGCGGCGACTTCGATCATGGCCATCACCTTGTTTATCATTTCCACGATCATCGTTTTGTATACCCTGACAACTTTGTCAATCGACAACATTAAGGATAAAGTCGGAATTTCCGCTTACTTCAACAATCAGGTGACAGACTTGGAGATTCAAAATGTCAAACAAGAACTGGAAGCGATGGCTGGAGTGAAACAAATCGAATTCATCCCAAAAACAGTGGCCAAAGAAAAATTTATCGCCACCCATAAAGATGAACCGCTTCTGCTTGAGACAATCAACGAATTCAGGGACAGCGAAAATCCGCTCCCGAACTCATTCGCAATCAAAGCTTATGATCTGACGGACTACTCCGGAATCACAAGCACCCTAAAAAGCGAACGGTTTGCCTCTTATTTTCAAAAAATTCGGGATAACAGCAAAGTCATCGACCGGCTGTTTAAAATCACGGACGCGATCAAAAAACTTGGCCTGTTCCTGGTGGCAATATTTATTGTGGTTACCGTCATGGTTATGTTCAACACCATTAGGCTGACAATTTACAATCGACGCGACGAGGTGGAAATTATGCGCCTGGTCGGAGCAACTAACTGGTACATCCGCTGGCCATTTATCATTGAGGCATTGCTTTACGCGCTCTTGGCTTCCTTGGTCGTAGGCATAGTAGTCTTCGCGCTTTTATTTTTGCTCTCAAATAAAGTCGGGGCTTTCCTGTCGCTTCAGGATTTGGGCGGCACCCTGCTTGAAGCGTTGTTCTGGAAAATTCTATCCGTGAATGTCTTGTCCAGCGTGATGCTCGGCATTATCGCAAGTTTATTTGCAATCCGAAGATACTTGAGGATATAATGTTGTATGAAAATATTGTTGCTTAAGAATGTTCCAGGCCTTGGCAAGGCCGGGGAGATAAAAGAAGTTTCTGACGGTTACGGCAGAAATTTTTTGATGCCCCGGGGCTTGGCCGCCATAGCCACAACCGCGGCTGTTGCCAAAATTTCCAAAGAACAGGGCGAAAAAGCGGAAAAGAAAGCCAGGGAACACGAAAAACACCTGAAGTTGAAAAGCCAGCTGGAAGGAAAAATTTTCTTAATCAAAGGGAAGGCCGACAAGAACACATTGTTTGCGCAAATCCGCGAATCGGAAATCGCTTCAGCAATCAACCAAAAACTGCAAACAGAGATAAAGCCGGAGCAAATAATTATCAAAAGTCCCATAAAAACCCTTGGATCTGCCCAAGCCGAAGTCAGGCTTCAGGCGGATATCGGGGCAGTTGTAAACTTGAGCATAGAAGCGTTATAATATAGACAACCCAGTTACAAGTTGTAAAGTTATAAAGTTTATAAAGAGAGTAAGACTTTATAAACTTTAAGAACTTTTGACTTTATAAACTAATTTGAGATTTATGCCAAAACGACAAGTAAAAACCAGCAAAAAACACTCGGCCAAATACATCTTTGTTTCAGGCGGAGTCATCTCCGGCCTTGGCAAGGGAATCACGGCGGCGTCTATAGCCGCTATTTTAGAGTCCAAGGGCTATGAAATTTCGCCAATAAAGGTGGATATGTACCTAAACCAGGACGCGGGGACCATCCGGCCGCAGGAGCACGGCGAAGTATTCGTCACCGACGACGGAGTCGAAACTGACCAGGATCTCGGGCATTACGAAAGATTCTTGGATAAAAATTTAAACAGGGTTAATTACATTACCACCGGCCAGGTTTACACCGAAGTTTTGAGGAAGGAGCGGGCGTTTGAATACAAAGGGGAAGATGTGGAAGCCATCCCCCATATTACGGACGAAATTATCAGACGGATCAAATTAGCCGGCAAAAACTCTGATTTCGTAATTATCGAATTGGGCGGAACAGTGGGGGAATACCAAAACGGAATTTTCTTTGAAGCATCCAGAATCATGAAGTTGCGCAGCCACTCGGATGTCATGCAGATTCACGTAGGATATCTTCCCATCCCCGGAAACTTGGGCGAAATGAAATCCAAGCCCGTGCAGCAATCGGTTCGAATCCTCAACTCCATGGGGATCGAGCCGGATTTTGTGATTGCCCGGGCCGAACATCCGGTCGATGACAAACGAAAAGAACGGATCGCCCTTTTCTGCAACGTACACAAAGAAGACGTAATCTCAAATCCGGATGTCCCTTCCATTTACGAAGTGCCTCTGATTATGCAGCAACAAAAAATGGGAGAGAAAATTTTGTCAAAGTTCGGCATGCCTGACCGCAAAAAAGATTTAACCGAGTGGAAAAAATTGATACGAACAATAAAGACAGTAAAAAATGAGGTAAACGTCGCGGTTGTAGGTAAATATTTCGGCACGGGGAATTACAATCTGTCCGATGTTTACGTTTCTATTATTGAATCGCTCAAATCAGCGGCTTGGAATAACAAGGTCAAGCCGAAGTTGCATTGGATTGACTCTGAAAAAATCGAGAAGCAGGGCACAAGCCTGCTAGACGGAATGGATGGGATCGTAATCACACCCGGATTCGGGAAGCGCGGCATAGAGGGCATGGTTTCGGCCATTACTTACGCCAGAGAGGCCAATGTTCCTTACTTGGGCCTCTGCTACGGCATGCAAATGGCAACTATTGAATTTGCCCGCAACGTGCTGGGGCTTAAAGACGCCAACACTACGGAAGTAAATCCCAAGGCTCCGCATCCTGTGATCCACATTATGCCGGACCAGGAAAAGAAGCTTCTAAAAAAAGAATATGGCGCCTCAATGAGATTGGGTTCCTGGCCATGCGTGCTTAAAGAAGGCTCAAAAGCGCACAAAGCCTATGGAACCAAAAAGATTGAAGAGCGACACCGCCATCGATATGAGTTCAATAATAAATACCGCAAGCAATTTGAGGAAAAAGGATTTGTTTTTGCAGGCACTTCTCCGGACGGCCGGTTAGTAGAAATAATCGAGCTTAAGGACCATAAATTCTTCGTAGGCGTGCAATTCCATCCGGAATTCAAGTCGCGCCCACTTCGCCCAGGCCCTTTGTTTAGAGATTTTGTAAAGGCATGCATCCGAAAGTAAATACCGCGGCCAAAACCCGTCCAGACCAAAAAGTATATACTTAGGTATATACTTTTTAAAAATCAAGAGCGCGCTTGGGAAGGACTTACGTCCAACCAAAAGCGCGCTCAACTTCGTTGACACCAGACTAACCTAGCTGTCCCAAGGCGCCATCAAGTGACCCATGACATTGCGGTCGACCCTAGCTGGCCGCCTGACCTGCTGGCTCATTAACAGGCGGCTTTCTCCTGCGTTCAACTTGCCGAAGATCCGCAGAACGTCAGGGCCGCTGCCCTCAATGTAGAACTCCAAGCCGTCCGGGAAGATCCGGCAGCACAGCCTGGCTCCGGTGACCAGGAGCGCCAGGGTATTCGAAGAATCAACGTTCCTGCTTCTGAGCAGGTGTCGTAATTCCTGCTCAGAACCTGTGATCTGGATTACTTGATCCATCCTCGTCACATCAATGGCTCTGGTGCCACCACAAGGAATCATACTTGGCATCCTCCGTTTTTGCTTGCGTTGTCCGATACAACAAAAAAAGACTATCCGAACGTCATCCAGACAGTCTTCCTTGGTTATTTCTTGCTCTCTACATGCACGAACTTGCGCAAATGAAGATTCCCGTCAAATCCGCGGACCTTCTTGCTGGTAAACTTAACGGTTCCAACAGCCACCGCGTATAAACTGTCGTCTGATCCTTTCCTGACATTCTTGCCAGGGTGCCATTTGGTTCCGCGCTGCTTGATAATGATGTTGCCGATCTTTGCAGTTTGTCCGCCGAAAAGTTTGACCCCCAAGCGTTGAGCCTGCGAATCTCGTCCCAGGGCTGTACTGCCTCCGGCTTTTTTATGGGCCATATGAGAAAATTAAAATTTAAAAAATAAAAGTTAAAATTTTATATTTGTTCCTCGGGAACTTCCGGTAGGTCTATTTGTTCCAGCGGCTGCGGTACGATTCCGTATTGAAAGACCGCGATTTCTCTGGCAACCACTTGGTCCTTGCGATCGTACACGACCGTTTTCCTTTCCGTAACACGCAAAAATTTATATTTTCTCACGAACGGTTCAGGAATTGGGTCTAGAACAGTATATCCATTTTGTGTCGCAAAGTCAAGACTGGGCATAAACATATAATCCGATCCGCTGATCCTGTAAGCAGGGAAGCACATTACAATCCGAGCTCCAACCTCAAGAAATTTCGCAAATTCCTTGAAGACCTGATCGTAAAGTTTCTCAAGGTTCTTGAAGTTATGGCTCATCTCAGGTTTTTTGGGCAATTTGGAATAAATCGGACCAAGCGTGCCTTCGGTTACAACCGCCGCAACCTTTAGACTTGGCAAATGAATAGAGATTTCTGCCGCGTTGGATGCCAGCAGTTTATACCGGCCGGGGGAAAGGCGATAGCGGTTTCGAAACCACTCAAGGTTCTTTTCGCTGTTTTCTATCATCCTCTGCTCAATATCAGATCCCACAGCCTTGTATCCAAGCAGCATGGCTTCCTGAAGAATTGTCCCTGATCCGCAAAACGGGTCCAAAATATAATCCAAGGGCTTCAAAGATCCCGACAAGTTGATCATGCTTTGCGCCACTTTAGGAGGGATCATGCCGACCCGTTCGTCCCTGGCAGGGCGTTGATAATCCCGCCTTCCATAATCCTCGTAATTCTGAACTGTCATGGTTTTGCCCACAAACACCCTTTGCGTCCCGGAAATAACCACAATTTCCGCGCCTTTCGTAAGAAGCTGGTTTTCGTTCACCTGAACCGAAGTCAGCGCTTGGGAAGGGAACTGCGGAAGCACCGCTCGCACGCTTTGCGCCTCTTCTTGGAGAATTTTTTTGATAAAAAAAGAAATTCTTTGAGACTCTTCGCGAAAACGGACCGTCGGATCCAGTGTATAAATCGAAACTCCGAACTGTTTTTTTCCGGTGTATTCCGTAAAATAGTCGCTTTTGATTTTTTTAAAGGTAAAATAGGTTTCCATCACTTCCGAAGGGTACTGCTTGCCCTTCTTTTGAAAAGTGTCGAAAAGTCGTATAATTTTAATTACACCGCCAAGACGCGGCTGAAGCTCGGCGGCATTGATCGGCCGATCGGTCTCAATAGCGGCCACTTCCGGGGAGCAGACCAAAATTTTAAACCCAATGCCCGAATTCCTAAGCGCCTCAAGAAGTTCGGCAAGGGACAAAGTAAAAACCCTCCCCAAAACAAAAGCGTAACGCATAAATTATGAAGATAAAGGAACGAATAAAAAATAATCAGCAAGTAATAGTTTTGACTATAGGCTACTTGCTAGTAGCGGCAATAAGCTTTGGACTAGGCGGGATGATCGCTTCCAAAAAAATACCTGCAGAGAGTCTTGTTGAGCAACCGCTGCCCTTAAATAATAGCCAAAATTTACCACTTGCGCAATCCGCGGATAATTGCAAAATTAAAGGCAATATCAACAGCAAGGGGAGCAAAATCTACCATATCCAGGGGGGCGCGTTTTATAACCAGACAAATCCCGAGGAATGCTTTGAAACGGAAGATCAGGCGCAAGCAGCCGGTTTTGCTAAATCATCCAGATAATTTTATGAAACGTATTTACTTAGATAACGCGGCAACCACACCAATTGACCCTCGCGTGGCAGAAGTCATGCGGGAGTTTGAATTGGAATCTTATGGCAACCCGAGCTCAATTCACCGCGAGGGTCAGGCAGCAAGGGCCAAGATTGACTTTGCCCGCGCCAACCTCGCGACTTTTTTGAACTGCAGTCCACAGGAAGTAGTTTTTACTTCCGGCGCAACTGAAGCCAACAACCTGGCTATACAAGGAGTAATCAGCCACGCAATTTTGGATATGGCCGCAAAGCCCCACGTGATTACCACTATGCTTGAGCACCAATCAGTTTATAATCTGGTCAAAGAGCTGGAAAACAGGAGGGTAATAGAAGCGACTTTTATTAAGCCCGGAATAAACGGAATGATAGACCCGGACGACATCATCCGCGCGATCAAAGCCAATACCGTCCTTGTTTCTGTTATTTTTGTCTCAAATGAAATCGGCTCCGTTTTGCCAATCCGAGAAATTGGCAAAGAGTTATCACGGATCGCGGATCGCGGATCGCGGATCATTTATCACACTGACGCTGTTCAAGCGGCAAAATACTATAATTTAAACGTGGAAAAACTAGGAGTGGATCTTCTTACCATTTCTGGCCATAAAGTCAGCGGGCCAAAAGGAATTGGCGCTTTATACATCAAATCAGGAACCAAAATGAGCAATCTGACATTTGGCGGGTCCCAAGAATATGAAAGGCGGCCGGGGACCCAAAACACTACTGGCATTATTGGCATGGCCCGGGCCTACAAACTCTTGGGCAGTTTGGAAGATCGCCAAAAAACAGCAAAAAAAATTTCCGAACTTAGGGACGAGCTTATTAACTTTGTATCTAAGTTTAATAAAATAGAAATTAACGGGCCGGTGGGGGAAAGCCGAGCCCCTGACAACTTAAGCTTCACCATTTTTGAAGCTGACCAGGAGCTGATAATTTCTAAATTAGATCTTGCGGGAATTGCGGCTTCAACCGGCTCTGCTTGCGTCTCAGGCTCAGCCCAACCTTCGCATGTAATCCAAGCGCTTGGGAAAGCAGGAAAGAAAAAAGCCGCGACTGTCAGGCTAAGTCTGGGTAAACAAAATACCGCGGAAGAAATAAAGCAAGTCAAAAAAATCCTGGAAAAAATTTTGAAATAGGGAAGACCTAAACACGACGAAGACCCAGGGGATTGCCCACCTGGGTCTCTTTGCGTGACCAACTGCCGCGTCATTCATCTTCGCCTAGCAGTTTCCTGAACCTAGAATTCTCCTCACGGAGTCTTTCCGTATCAGCAGACAAGTTCGCGTCCATTGCCATGCCGCCGACCTGAATTACCTGGACATCCCTGATCGCGGTGAAACGCAAACTGACCTCTGTTGATGGCGGCTTCTGTCGCTTCAGTCTATTTGGCCGCTTGAGACGCCGGCGAGCGTTCTCCTCAGCCGAAGTAATTTGTCCTCGGGTGGGCAGACAATCATCCATCATCAAACCCAGGCACTCCTCGGATTGACCCAAGACAACGAACGGAACCCCGGCCCTTTCGCAAAGGCCGCGAAGCTCGAGAAGATTCCTCCTCGGAAGCTCCAGATTGAGCCAGGCAATTATCGTTCCTGCGGGAACGTCAGCCGACGATCGCAGATCTTGCAGATCTTTAAAAACCCCGCCGCGGCGACAAAACAAGTTCTGCAGTTCCTGACCGTTTTCCATAACCCCAACAGCCAAGAACTTGAAGGGCAGCGCAACGGTCGCCTGGATCAGCCTCACGGTAGTGACTTGAGTCAGGCTCGGTCGTGTTTCCATCTATTCCTCCTTTGCCGTCAAAGTTATAACCGACGGCAATAGGCTATTCTAATATAAAAAGAGAGCGCAAGCAATAGCGGGAACAGTTTCATAGAACATAAACCGTTTCACCTTCATCAATTTAAATTTGCTAGGGGAGCAAAGAAAATGTTTCTTTTATAAAAATTTACTAAAAACAATCAGCTTCAGATAGTTAATGGTCATGGGGACTTGGGGAATAACCATCAAAAAGCTCTAAAACTAATTTAATAGAACGTCGTACAAGATACCTTTTGCGTCGCTTATTACCAGAACCTTTAAAACAAAGGTTTTTAATACGGATCGATCTGGACTAGAATCCCGAATTAAGTATGTTCTCTACCCTGTCGCAAAATCTCCGATCAAAAAAATCTTTTTTACTTTTTAACTTTTAATTTTTACTTCAAAACAAGATCAGTGCCTGATCTTGTTTTGCCCTCTCCCCCATCAAAAAACCAAAAACCGGGGAGACCTAAAGAAAATCCAGAGGATTATACGTGGCCCCATAAGGAACCTGGTAAGCGCCAAACTGCTTGGTTAGTTTTCCGTCAGCCACGCCATATCCTTCTTCGTCAAAAATAGTAAGGTGCAGGTGATATCCCCTATGCGGTCCGTAAAGAAGCCTTGTTGTGTTTCCAGTGTTTCCCTCAAAGCCTATCAAATCTCCTTCCTTTACCGCTTGCCCGGGTTTAACGCGGAAACTGCTCATATGCGCGTATAAAGTGATCAGGCCTCTGGACCCGACTTTATGTTTTATAGTAACCCAGTTTCCGTACGCGCCCTTGCCTGTTCCTGTATCCAGCACTGTCCCGTCCCCGGCAGCGTAAATTTTTGTCCCGCCGCCATTTGCCAAATCAATTCCATTATGGAAGCTGTATCCAAGACTTGTAAAACCCGTGTTGCCGTAACCCTGCGTCATTGTTCCGTCCATCGGCCACGCGAACAATCCTTTCTTCGGAGGCAGTTTCCTGTTCCCCAGACGCTTACCGATTTCAGCGTCTAAATCGTAAATTTCTTTTTCGATCTGGTCTTCCAAATCCTTGGATTCCGCCAAAAGTTTTTGATACGCTCTTTCCTGTCCGCGGGTTTGGTCCAAGACCTCCTGCTTACCCCGCCTCTGGCCGTCCAAATTGGCCTTTGTCAAAGTAAGCTGGTCTTGCAAATTATCAAGATCGTCTTTTTGTTTTTTAAGTTCCGCCTGCTTGATTTCCAATTCGGATTTCAACTGCTTGATCAGGGTCAGGGTTTCCTGGCTTTGCTCCTGAACGCTGGTAGTATACTGCATCTGGTCCAAAAATTCGGTAAAATTGTCGTTTTCAAGCGCGACCTCCAGGGGGCTTGTTTGATCAAGCTCGTTTATCTTGACTATCAGCTCTTTTAAAACTTTTTTCTGCTTTGCAACCTCGCCTTCTTTAACAATAATTTGCCCCGTGACATCAGCGATTTCGAGGTTGGTTTGATCTATTTTATTATTGGTAAAATCAATCTGAGCTTCAGTCTGGGCAATCTCGAGGTTCATTATCGCAATCTGGTTGTTGAGAGTTTTAACAGCAGATTGTTTTTGCTTTACCTCTTTCTGAAGTTGGTTAATTTTATTGTTAATTTCATCCAGTTTCCGCTGTTTTTCATTCTTCATCTGCTTCAGCTCATCCGTGGTCTGTCCCGCTGCCGGAAGGTAAGCGTTAAACACAAAAAACGCTGCTGAAAACAACAAAAGAAGCGCGGGCAAAAGACTATTCCTTCCGCTATTTGATACGTTGTAATTGTTTTTTTGTTTCAAGCTGAATCTCATCAGCTTAATTTTATCACAAATTGCTTTTTTTGTAAAGGCTTTTCCCGTTGACAGAATGGCATAAATCGCCTAATCTTTAAGATCAACAAAGGAGGATACCTTGAGCGAGAGCGCCATCGATCTTGTGACTATCGCCAAGGTGTGGGGGTATTATTTTTTACCCTTCCTCCCTGGCTCCCCGGAAATAGGAACACTCTCGGAAGCGGATTGCGTTTGCGCGCAATCATTTGGCAGGAGAAATTTCGAAGACTCAGAGTTGCCGTGGATCCATCGACTCAGAAGAAGTCTGGGAGATGATAAAAAAACTCTCGAGTGGCTCGAGTCTTACGGCTTTGATCCTGGGCCTGCCAATCTTGAACTGGCTCGCATTACCATCAATCTTGCCTGTTCGTTGGGAAGCAACGGCGATATTCTTCCAATCTTTACCCAATGGGAAATCGCGTTTGCACTATATTCCATTGACCGGGATTGGTTCGAATACAACCTGGAAAATATCGTGGTCCTTTGGCCACCCTTGACCCTCCCGTATTGGACACATAACTTACTGAAGGACTTTCGAAAGAGTGCTCGCAAGAAAGGTTTGCGAAAACCTCTTCTGCTGGCATCCGATCTGATGCTCGCGCGCGTTATCCCAATCGCTTGGAGGCTCGGCATAAACCTCATCATCCCTTCCAAGCGCCTGGGGTTGGGAAAAAAACAAAGCCTTGATCGGCTCTCAATACAACCTCACACCCAACGCTTAATCTGGTGGAACCCCTGGCGTTGTTGGATCTTTCGCGAGTCGTTTGGCCGGTGTTATCATATCCGGCGCGGACTCGTTTCGTTTCGTCCTCCGCGGTGAGCTATCCACCGCGGAGTTCGTTTTTTAAAACAATTTTTCAGCTGCTGAACTTATCCGCTTCAAAACAACCTCTTTCCCATTTGGAAGCGTCCCAAAAGCATCAATAATCTCAAAAGGCCCCGGACTTGCATCCAGCCC
>JACQHB010000011.1 GCA_016199215.1 Candidatus Doudnabacteria bacterium
AACAGCAATTCAGACCTTTTCATTGCTTCCATTCTACCAAAAAAACTCCCGTTTTTCAACGGGAGTTTTTTGTAATCAGGAAAGATTATTCATCTCTGCGACCAAATCCGCCCCGGCCACCGCCGCCAAAACCTCGACCGCCGCCTCGTGGGCCTTCGGTCTTTGGTCTGGCTTCGTTGACAGCGAGCGAACGACCGCCAAAGTCTGCTCCATTGAACATTTGGATTGCTTTATCGGCTTCCTCATCAGAGGACATTTCGATAAAACCAAAGCCTTTGGATCGTCCCGAAAACTTATCGGTAATGACCTGGGCGGAAGCGACTGTTCCAGCTTGAGCAAAATGCTCTTTCAGCTGGTCATCGGTGGTTGAGTAAGGCAAGCCACCGACAAACAATTTCTTCGCCATTTATAAAACCTTCAAACAAAGGGAAACGCACTAAATGTCCGAACCCTATTGTTTCTTTAAATGTGCTTCCCTTCGACTTCGTCCGCCGAAGCCTTTGGCGCAGGCGGATAAAGGAAACGTTGATAGTATACACCATACTAAGTTTTTGGTCAATGCTAAGCAAGTATGATAAAATATAAGGCTCTCTACAACCAAAAAGAGGAAACGTCTTCATTAAGGAGAATGCCATGTGCGCAGTGGTTGGAGTCCACGGAACGCCTGACGCAGCGATATGGGTTCGCCGTGCGCTTTCTGCCCTGCAGCACAGGGGGCAGGAATCCGCAGGGATCGCAGTAGCCGACGGCTCGGATATCAGAGTGTTCAAGCAAGTCGGCCTGGTATCACAAGCGTTGCCGGAATCCGAGATTTTAAAATTGAACGGATCGATAGCAATCGGGCACGTCCGATACTCAACCGCGGGCAAAAACCGAATCGAAGAGGCCCAACCTCTTCTGACCGAGTGCTATCACGGGATGATTGCCGTGGTTCACAACGGTAACCTTATCGACCAACGAGGCCTTAAACGAGAAGTGCTGATGATGAACGGCACTTTCCAGACGACTTCAGATACCGAGATCGCTCTGCAGATGTACGCGCAGACGAACAAGAAGACTCTGGACGAGCGCCTCAAAAGGATCGGCGAACGGATGAAAGCCGCGTTCGCCATGCTCTTTCTCACCGAAAATCAACTCGCCATCCTTCAGGATCCGTACGGATTCAGACCCCTGATGATTGGCCAGATCGGAAGCGCGACAGTTATCGCTTCCGAAAGCTGCGCGTTCACACAGCTAGAACAAATGTCAGGCCAGGAGGCTGATTGCATACGCGATGTCCTTCCAGGGGAAATCATCACAGTCGGTCAAGATGGAATCAAGGCGACTTCTTGGATGGATATTCCTCGCCAGCGTCAAAGGTGCATCTTCGAGCACGTCTATTTTTCACGTCCGGACAGCATCACCTTTGGGCACCGAGTCCAGAAAGTTCGCCGAAAGTTGGGGCAACTGCTTGCCGACGTCTCTAAGATCAACGCCGACATCGTGGTTCCGATTCCAAATTCAGGGATCCATGCGGGGATCGGATATGCTGAAGCATCCGGAATTCCAATCGAGTGGGCGCTGGTTCGCAATCAATACATCGGAAGAACCTTCATCGACCCGTTGCAGTCACATCGGGACAATGGGGTCGTTGAAAAACTCCTCCCTATCGTACATCTGATTGAAGACAAACGAGTTGTCTTAGTCGATGATTCGATTGTGCGTGGAACAACCACGCGAAAGATCGTCCGCATGGTGCGTGAAGTCGGCAAGGCGAGAGAAGTTCATGTGGCAATTAGTTGTCCACTCACAATTTCTTCTTGTTTCTACGGTATCGACACACCCAGACGCGAGGAGCTGATCGCTTCGCGAATGAACGTTGAGGAAATCCGTGCACAAATAGGCGCTGACAGCCTCACCTACAACACGTTAGAAAACTTGTTCGCCGCTGTCTCGCCATTCGCGCAGGAATACTGCACCTCTTGCTACACAAACGCACACCCGCTGCTGGACAAGTTTAATCTCCATACCGACAACGGCTACCCCGAACGAAGACACGACGGCATCCAACCACATCCCACGCAGGGATGACGCCAACTGCCAGCCGGTCGAGCGCTTCACGCGCTCGCCGGCTGGTCTCCCAACCTCAAGGTTATTTTTTATTGCCCCAAAACTCTTGACTTTTGGCAAAAAAAGAGTATAATATACTGGCTCCTTAAGTAAACGCGCAATCGCGCAATGGATAAAAATATCCAGAGCGAGGAAAGTCCGAACACGTTGGTTGGATGAAATCCTCATGAGTTCATGCAGCCTCAAGCAGCGGGTAACGCCCGTCTGAAGTAATTCACGGGATGCGAACAGTGACGATTTTTGCGGAGACGCAAAAATCGTCCGGTCGAATGACCGGACGAAGCTCTGCAGTAATGCTGAGAGTGAAACGGCTAAATTCCTGCTTGATAGTGCAATACCGAATAGGCCGGTCGAATGACTGGCGGGTAGGTAGCAAAGAATTCAGCAGCAATGTTGAATCAAGAGAGATGATTGCTTCTCCAGGCCTAGTTTTCAAAAACTGGGCCTGGATCAGACAGAATTCGGCTTACAGTTTGCTTATGGAGCATAAAAAAAATAACCCTTCAGGGTTATTTTTTTACTAAACGTGTTGAATTGACTCAAGAAAAACTTCCATTTCTGCCGTAAGCTTTGCCAACTCGTTCAGATATTCTTCAGGACCAAACTTCATTTCCGAAAAATCCCTGTTAATCGCAATGCTCTTACGATGCATTGCCGTTCTTGCTTCCTGCTGATCCTTATTCAGGGGATGTTTGTCAAGCTCCCGGTCAATCTGCTCGATTCTTTCCTGAAGCGAGATGATGCCTTGTTCCCTTTTTTGTTCTGGGCTTTCACTATTATTGTCCATATCACTCCTCTGTAGTTTATCTTTATTTAGTTTGCTTTAATTATAACCCAAAGCAAACGTGAAAGCTACCTGATTATTATCCCGCCAGCGCCGGCATTTTCACAGCCTGGCAGGTAATCCTTGACGAAAAACATTTGGTTGCCAATTCTAACAATTTTTCCGCCCTCTGGCGGAAACGCGAAGTTGGTGTGATAAACAGGGACTAGGCAAGGATCGCCAATCAACGTATTAAGTATCGCTCCCCCGCCTGTAGTAGACGCAACAACTTGCCCACCCTGAATAATAATTGTCCCATTGAGTCCGGCATTTTCACAGCCTGGCAGGTAATCCTTGACGAAAAACATTTGGTTGCCAATTCTAACAATTTTTCCGCCCTCTGGCGGAAACGCGAAGTTGGTGTGATAAACAGGGACAAGGCAAGAATCACCAACCAGAAAATCGACTATCCTGGAACCCGCGGTTGTTGATGTCGCGTTGGATTCCATAATCGCCGGCGGTTGAGGGGAAACCAATTGGCCCCGAATAATAATTGGGGCTGCAATGAACCCCGCCAACAGACTTATAATCATTAACGCTTTTGACATAAAATATCCTATCCCTACGAAAAGCCCCATCAAAATGGGGCTTTTCGCGGAATGTTCTTAGGAACCGGATGGCATTCCTTCATCCATCTGATCATCCCTCTTTTTCTTGTGCTCTTCCATGTTTGTGCCTTTCTTATTAATTGATCTTCAATCTAACAGCAAAGCGCTTTTTTCTTAATACCCAAATAATCCAAAATCAGTGTGATGATTATATGCAACAGATATGTGCATTTGCGCAAACAATGTCAATAACAAAAATGTGAGATAGTCCAAAATCTCAAAACAATCTTTACTAAAAAACCCCGCTTTGCGGGGTTTTTGTCTAACGTTTGCTGAATTGTGGCGCCCTTCGGGCTCTCTTTAAACCCGGCTTCTTGCGTTCTTTTACCCTAGGATCACGGGTTAAAAAACCCAACTTTTTCAGGGTGCGCCGGCTTTCGGGATTAATACTCGTAATTGCCCGGGAGACGGCGTGGCGGAAAGCTTCTGATTGTGCATGAATTCCGCCGCTGTGGATCTTGGCTTTGATATTCAAAGAATTCGCAAGACCCAAGGCCGCAAGCGGCTGTCGGGCGATTGACTGCAGCTCTTGCGTAGAAAAATAAGTTTCAAAAGGCACGTTATTTATGTTAATGGCGCCGTCGCCTGAAGTAATCAAGATTTGCGCGACAGCGGTTTTTCTTTTGCCGACGGCATAAACAGACTTGCTTACCGCAAACTGAGTGTTTTCTTTGGGCGCGTCTGTCTCCAAGGTTGCCTGTTTGGCCGGAGGAGCTTCCAACTTTGGCTTCCGGACTCGAGTCGGCCTATCTGTTTTCCGATGCACTGGTTTCTTTGCCTGCATTATTTAATTTCCTTTTCTTTGGGGAACTGGTGTTTGTCCCCTTTCACGACTTTTAACCTTCTTAAAATCAATTTTCGGAGTCGGTTTTTATCGATCATGTTATAAACTGCGTCTCGAATCACCTTTTCCGGTTCTTTCTCCATGCGCTCGGCCAAACTCTTGGTATAAAGCCCGCCAGGATAGCCGGAAAACCTGTGATATTTCTTTTGCTCCAGTTTTCGGCCTGTGAACCTAACTTTTTCAGCGTTAGTCACTACCACAAAATCCCCCACATCCATATGAGGAGTGAAGCTCACCTTGTGTTTCCCTCGAAGGACTGTGGCAACTTTGGAAGCAAGCCTGCCCAAAGTAAATTTGGAAGCATCCGCTTCATACCAAGCCCTCTTGATTTCAGAAGTTTTCGGTAAAAAAGTTTTCATAAAATTAGACGAGTTCTAGCTGAACTTTCGGCATACCGTCCTTATATTTGCCCAATCTTACGATTCTGGTATAACCGCCTGCCCGCGTTTTATATCGCGGCCCCAAAACTTCAATCACTTTTCTTGCGGCGTTTCCTGGAAGCGCTGAAAAAATCTGTCGTTTATTGTGTAGATCCTCTTTTTTGCCCTTAGTAATCATTTTCTCGACTAATACCCGGGCCTGTTTGGCGCGTGCTTCCGTGGTCTGAATCTTTTCATAAACAATAGCGGACGAGGCAAGAGCGCGCAAAAGCTTTCTCGCGTGATCCCTTCCTTTGCCGATTTTTTTCTTCTTCAAATGCCTCATATAAAAACTAAAAATTTAAAAATAATAATTCAAAAATTTTGAATTATTTCCCTGCATAAGTCGCAAGCAGCCTTTCAATCTCCTCTACTGATTTCCCGCCCAAACCTTCCATCTCCATCATCTGATCATGGGTTAAGGATTGCAAGTCGGAAATCCTGGTAATGTTATTCTTCACCAGGGCGTTATATGAACGGTTGGAAAGCCCAAGAGACCTTAAATCATCCTCTTCCGGAGTCTTTAAGCCCTCATCTTGTTTCTCGGCTTCAACAACCGGCTCCGAAACTTCTGCTTCCTCTTCCAAATTCTCTTTTGTGAAAAGCCTGAAATGCTCCACCAACATTCGGGCCGCCTGGTCAAACGCGTCTTTGCCCGAGATTGTGCCGTCAGTTTCAATAGTCAAAACCAGTTCGTCAAAGTTTGTGATTTGGCCGACGCGGACATTTCGGACGTCAAAGTTAACGTTTCTGATAGGCGTATAAATAGCGTCAACCGCGATCATTCCGATCTCAAGCTTCTCGTTTTCCCTTTGCTCCACCGGGACATATCCTCTACCTGCTTGGACTATGACTTCCATCTCCAAATCCGCCGATTTATTATCCAAAGTGGCAATATGCAAATCAGGATTGACGATTTCAACTTCACTGTTCTTTTTAAAATCTGCCGCGGAAGCGATTTTTTCGCCCTTGGCCTTCAATTCCAGCCTTATCTGGCCTTCACTGTGAATCTTCATCCGCAGCTGCTTCAGGTTCAGGATAATTTCTATCACGTCTTCTTTCACATTTGGAATCGTGGAAAACTCGTGATCAACTCCCTTGATTTTTACCGCCACCACAGCCGCTCCTGGCAAGGAAGAAAGTAAAATTCGGCGCAAACTGTTTCCAATGGTTACGCCATAGCCTGGATACAAAGGCTCCATAATTGCCTGGAACTTGTTGTTCCCCAACTCTTTGAACGAAACTTTTTGCGGAAGCGGAATTGATTCCATAAATTACCTCGAATAATGCTCAACGATAAGTTGAGTGTTAATTGTTTGATCAATTTGATCCTTGATCGGTTTGGACAAAACCTTGCCGCTTAAATTTTTGGCATCCAGAAAAACCCATTCCACTGTTTTGGCGTTGGCCAGGGTGGGAATGAGATTTTTAATATACCCGGTCTTCTTTTTGGCCTCCCTAATCCTGACCTCATCACCAACCGCCACGTCATAAGATGGAATATTTACCTTTTTCCCGTTCACTTCAAAAAACCCATGAGTCACAAGCTGTCGAGCTTGCGGCCTAGTTAAGGCAAAACCCAAACGAAAAACCACGTTGTCTAATCTTTTTTCCAAAAGCTCAAGCAAGGCATCTCCAGTTACGCCAACTTTTTTGCTTGCTTTTTCATAATATCTTCGAAATTGCTTTTCCATTATGCCGTAAATTGCCTTGGCTTTCTGTTTCTCCCGAAGCTGCGCCCCGAACTCGGAAACTCTTTGGGGATTTTGCCCGTGCATGCCCGGGCGATAGTTTCTTTTCGCCAAATATTTCGCGGCTTTTGGAGTCAAAACTTCTCCAAATTTTCTGGATAGCCTGATTTTTGGGCCTGTATATCTCGCCATATTAAACTCTTCGGGCCTTCTTCGGACGGACTCCTCCGTGTGGAATGGGAGTTTGATCCTTAATAGTTAAAATGTTAAATCCGCTGCCTTGCAAGGCTCGCACTGCTGACTCCCGCCCCGTGCCAATCCCTTTTACAAACACGTCAACCTCTTGCAACCCAACGTCTTTCAGCCGGTTCAAAACTTCTTCCATGGTTTTTTGCGCGGCGTAAGGCGTTGATTTTTTCGACCCCTTGAATCCTGTGCGTCCGGCGCTTCCCCACCCGATCACGTTCCCGTTCTGGTCAGTCACACTGATAATGGTATTGTTATATGTTGACTGAACATAAATCTTTCCGCGGGCCACCCGGATCTTGGATTTCTTCTTTTTAGGAGCTGAGGCGGCCGCGCCGCCCTTAATTTCATCTCCCTGGATTGTTGTAGCTTTCTGTTGTCCCATGAATTGGAATTTAGAATTTGGAATTTAGAATTTGGAATGGCCGCAGCCATATTCCAGATTCCAGATTCCAGATTCTGATTAAGTTTTCTCTGCGGAAGCGCGTCGGCCGGAGCCTGCTGTCTTTCTTACGTTACCCCTACGCGTTCTGGAATTAGTCTTGGTTCTCTGCCCCCGCACAGGCAAGCCCTTGATATGCCTCAAACCCTGGTAAGAACCAATCTCTTTTTTAACTTTTATATTCGTTGATACCTGTTGGCGCAAACTTCCTTCCACCGTATAATTCTTTTCAATAAACTCTCTAATCTTTGCGACTTCCGCCTCAGTCAGCTCTGATGTCCGCTTGTTTGGGTCAACCTTAACCGAAGCCAAAATCTTTTGGGACAAGGGCCATCCAATCCCGTAAATATACGGGAGTGCCGCTTCGATTCGTTTGTTCTGGGGGAGTGAAACTCCCGCTATTCTTACGAGAGCCATAAATTATCCTTGTCTTTGCTTATGTTTAGGGTTGTTGCATATCACAAAAATTCGTCCGCCCCTGCGCACGATCTTGCATTTCTTGCAAATTAGTTTGACTGATGTTCTTACCTTCATTGAAAATTGAATTTTAAAAATTGATTTAACGCAACCTTCGAATTACCCGTCCCCGCGTTAAATCATACGGCGTCACTTCCACGATCACTTTATCGCCGGGTAAAATCCTGATCTTATTGACCCTTAATTTTCCCGCGATATGGGCCAGAATTGTCTGTCCGGAGTTGATTTGTACACGAAAAACAGCGTTAGGCAGGTTTTCCATAACCGTGCCCTCAAGCTCGATTGTATTCTTTTGTGGAATAGACTTCCCTAAGTCTTGTGCGGCAGTAGTAATAAAAGTATCACTAACCCTAATAAATAGGGGTTATTTACTGAATGCTTTCTGATTTTAACAATTATCGGACCTTATGTCAAACTTTAATTTTCGTTAAGTTTGGTCAGGATTTCGATCCGGCCGTTTAATCGAGGCGCTTTTTTTACGAAAAACGGCGAAAATTGGACATCAACCCTCTCAATCTCTGGCTTGGTCAGCAAGATGTCCTTGATCTGCTGGCCGTTTTTTCCTGTCAAAAGGCGGTCTAACCCATCACCGTCGATCTTATAAGCAATCATTGTCTCGTAATGCACAACCAAAATTCCTTTTCCCGCGTTCAAATCAGCTGATTTAAACCTGGGAGTTATTTGGTCCTTGTCGGATAGCAAATACTTGTCGGAGGACAACAGGCTGTTGATGTTTTGATTGATCAAATTCTTAAGGTCGTCCTGCTTGTAAGTGAGGCCCCTGACCCTGCCAATCATTGTAAAATCAAAGCTTTCCGCTTCAGTCCCCACTTCCTTGTTCGCGGTTTTTGCCAAAACTTCCACAGTCGCCCCTGACGGTAAAATTTTGTCGCTTAGGTCTTTTTGGACTTTATTCACCAAATCGTCGCTCATCGCCGCCACTGCCCTGTCGAAGTCTTCTTGCGAAAAAATCTTTACCCCGTTTGAAGCGCCGCCGGAAAGCGCTGCTTGGTTCTTTGCATAAACGTCGCGGCTGCCAAGCGCCGCGTTTTTAATTTCAAACCTGGCGCCAGCAGGGATATTTGAGCTGTCACCGGGATCTTCCGCCGTAATCGCGATTGGTCCGGTCTGCCCGTTTGCCCTAATTGCGCTTACATCGGCTGTAAAACGGAAGTTCTTTCCGCCAGCGACCAAGGTCGTGGTTGACGCGAGCAGTTTGAGGGTCGTGGAAGTCTGGTTGTATATAGTTACCGACCCAGAAGCTTTTGTTCCCGAAATTTTGGTCCCAGCGGTGGTAAAAGTTTTGGTGTCGGAAACTTCCTTAGTGATAATATCAGCGGGAATTTTGAGATTGTTTTGGTCCAAGCTCGAAAGCGCCTTGTCCGCCTGGACTTCAAAGTCCCTGGTGATGGGTTCGGATCTTGCGTAAACAATAATTGATGCCTGAGGCAGAATTATTGCCAAGCCGAACAGAACCAAAACCAAAATCGCAACAGCGAAAGTAATTTTTTTAAGCTTGGGCAAACTTTCGGAAATCTTTGGAATCTTAACATTCAAAGATTTCACGGTGCTAATCGGCAGAATCTTCTTTGGGGTCACAATATCGGAGAATCTTGAATCAACGCCGCTTCTCCGCATTCTTGGTTGGGTCTTTTGTACCACCCTGCCTTGTTCATCTTCAGCAAGCATTTCAGCCTTCCTCGCGATCAGCTTCCCTGTGGGGTCATTGGTCGCGATACGAATTTTTTTGCCAAGGACTTCGCCGGTTCTTTTGATCAGTCTCAGATTTGAGGATGAGGTTAGGAGGCTCGATCCTTTTTCCAGTTCAAAAACAATATCTCGTTCTTTGAGATCCTTAATTTTCTTCACGATTGTCGCAATATCGTCTTTTTTGGCTAACTTGATAATTACTGGGTCGCTCATAAGTTCATTTTACGACGTAATGGCGGAAAGTTCAACCGCAAACTTTTCCGGGAAGTTTAGGAAGGCAAGAAGTTCCGGCTGTTCCACTCCAGCGCTATACATTGGACGGCTTCCCATAATGGCAAAAGATTTCATAAAATCCGTGCTTATCATCCTCACTTCAGGATGGCTTGAATAATTGGGATTTGCCTCAAACTTAAAACCTTGGTTCTCGTCTGCCACAACATAAAAAGCCATTCCTCCCCTTTCGGAAACAGGCTTGTATTCGGAGTCAAAGTTATCAGACACCCAGTTGGCCGTCACAAGCACATCTTTGCCAACATTTACCATAATGTGCCCGTAATAAGGAGGGTAAATAATTTTTTCCCCGGCATGGGCCCTGATTGCTGACACGCTTAAAAGCTTTTCAAATTTCTCATCCATCTTTTGGATGAAGAACATGGCTTCGCCATTGAGGACCTCGTAAATTTCCGGATAAGCATATCCCTGAGAATTATTCGGATGATAATGCCCAACCGTTTTATTGAATTCTTTCCCAATCATTACAGAAGGAATAACTGTAATGTCATAACGAATATTATTATCCCTTATCACCTTGGTATCATCGGGCAAATGAATATCGCGATACATATAATACATCTCTTCCCTATCGACTTTCGCGGACTTATCCTGTAAAACCGGAGTCATATCCGAAAATTTCCGAATCGAGGGTTCGATCTGGTGCAAAGGCGGATTGAACTTCAAATAATAATCATCCAAGACATCAATCGGCAAACCAGATATTTTTTCAAGATTGATCATAATTATTCCACGGCTGCCTTAATTCTTCGAACCCCTGCCGAAACTGCTTCTTCTTTCAGGATTTTGAAATTCCCGATAATACCTGTTCGCTCAACATGAGGCCCGCCGCAAAACTCTCTCGAAATTATCTCATTACTGCTTGGATCGTAAATTGTGTAAACAGACACTGTATCCGGGTATTTTTCTCCAAAAACCCCTATTGCTCCCAGTTTTCTTGCATCCTCAAGCGGCATGGTCTCTTTCTTCACGGGCAAATCTCGCGTGATGATGTCATTTACAAAATCCTGCACTTTTTTCTTTTCTTCCTCTGTCATTTTTTTGTCATGTGTAAAATCAAATCTTGTTCTTTCTTCGTTGATATTGCTGCCTTTTTGAAAAACATGCTCTCCCAAGACTTTTCTTAAAGCCGCGTTCATCAAATGAGTTGCCGTATGAAGCCTGACTACTTTGCCAGATTGGGAAGTCAGGCCTCCTTTGAACTGCCCGGCTGAGGCAGTTCTTGATAACTCCTGGTGTTTTTTAAATTCATCTTGAAATTCATTTTCGTTCACTTCTTTCCCCAATTCTTTAATAAGCTCAAACGGAAACCCATATGATTGGAACAAATCAAATGCTTCTTTGCCTGACAGTTTATCTTTCTTCTCCAGAAGCTTCAAACCCTTTGAAAGCGTTTCCCTGAATTTAGTTTCCTCTTTATTTAATTCCTCCAAAATTTTGTCAGCATGCTTAAGCTCTGGATAATGCGCGCCATAAATCTCTACTAAATTACGATATAGTAATGTAGTGAAAGGGTCATTTATCCCAATCTTCTTACCATAGGTTATGGCACGACGCATTAGTCGTCGTAATACATAACCGCGATCCTTATTTGACGGAGTAATACCGTCAGCAATCAAGAAAACAGAAGCCCTGAGATGATCCGCAATAATCCTTTCGGCTTTCTGGTCTTGCTTCGATCCTAGTGACCGTGCTTTATCAATCAGCGGCAGAAAAAGTTCCGTGTCATAAATACTTTCTTTTCCTTCCAAAACCGCGGTCATGCGCTCCATGCCCATGCCAGTATCTACATTCTTTTTCTTAAGCGGAACAAACTGGCCGTCAATCGTCTTCTCAAACTGCATGAACACGTCATTCCAGATTTCCACCCATTTTTTATCAGCCGGATCAAATTGTGGAGGGGCGCCCTCCACACCGGTCCAATAGAACATTTCCGTGTCAGGCCCGCAGGGACCAGTTAGACCCGGAGGTCCCCACCAGTTATCTTTCTTCCCCAAATAAGCTATCCGCTTTTCAGGAATTCCCAAAGATTTCCAAATTTCTACTGATTCAAGATCCCTGTCAACATCATCATCTCCGCCAAAAACCGAAACAGCGATTCTGGCTTTATCCAAGCCCAGCCACTTTTTACCGGTCAAAAATTCATAAGACCACTCGATCGCTTCCTTCTTCCAATAATCCCCGAGCGACCAGTTGCCGAGCATTTCAAAAAAAGTGTTGTGCGTCTCATCCCCCACTTCATCGATATCGTCTGTGCGGAAGGACTTTTGAATACTGGTAAGGCGCTTGCCGGCTGGATGCTCCTCTCCCAACAAATAAGGGACCAGCGGATGCATGCCCGCAGTCGTGAACAAAACCGTCGGATCATCCTTGGGCACAAGCGAAGCCGAAGGGATAACCTTATGCCCCTTCTCTTCGAAAAATTCTTGGAATTTTTTTCTTAAATCAACCGATGTCATAACAATTTATTATAACATAAAACCAGAACTTTCTGTTAATTCCCCTATCTCTAATTGTCGAGTGAATAAGCGAGGCACGGTTGCAAAACTAGCCTACGCAGATCGGTTCATCCGATCGAGGAAGCAGGTTGCAAAAAATCGGCTTCCATGCCGATTTTTTGACAACCGATAGTTTTGCAACCGTTGTCGAGCGAGTTAATGAGACAATAACTCCACCGCCTTATCCATCTGGGGGTCTTTGTCATTATTCAGATCATCGCTTGTCAGTTCGATTTGAATATCCGGGTCAAGGCCGTTCTTGTTAATGCTGCGGCCTTTCGGCGTTTGCCATTTGGCAATAGTAATCTTCAGGGTTGATCCGCCTTTCAAATCAGAAAGTTCCTGGACCGAACCCTTGCCGAAAGTCTTCTCCCCCACGAGCGTTGCCAATTTATGGTCCTGAAGAGCTCCTGCCAGAATTTCCGAAGCTGACGCGGATCCGCCATTTACCAGCACAACAGTTTCCATTCCTTTCAATCTCGTGACCCCCCTGGCTTTATATTCCTTCACCTGATCGCCGAAGCTTACTTCTTTCACCACTATATCGCCATTGCCCACCCAGTTGGAGGCGGAGGTGATAGCAACGTCCAAATATCCGCCGGGGTTGTTCCGCAAATCCACGATCACGCCTTTGTAATTGCCCGCGACAATCACGTCAACAGCGTGATCCAAAAGGCCCCTGGTGTCTTCGCCGAACCGGTTCATTTTAATCACTCCAATTTTCTTATTGTTTACCTCTTTTGTAGAAAAATCCACGCTCTTGTATTCAATTTTCTGTCTGGTAATTTTTATCTCTTCTGATTCCTTTTTGCCTTTATGAAGAATAGTCAGCTTCACCGAAGTACCTGCCTTGCCGCGGATTCTGCTTACCGCGTCATCCACGCTCATTGTGGCAGTGCTTATATCATCAATGCCCAATATCACGTCCCCCGCAAGGATTCCTGCTTTTTGCGCGGGCATGCCGTCCAGAGGTGCGATTACCACGATTTGTTCATTGCGGACCCCGACTTCCATACCCACTCCCTCAAATGTCCCCTGCAGTTCGTCCGCGAATTGCTTGGCTTCTTGGGGATCAAAAAAAGTAGTATAAGGATCGCCGGCAGCCGCAACCAGCCCTTTCACTGCCCCAAACAATAATTTCTGCTGGTCCAGGGGCTTATCCACGAATTTTGCGTTCAGCTCGTCCAGAGCTTCCCAAAGCAAAGAGTAATCAGCGCTGTTGGAGATTCCTTTGTTGATTTCAACTTTACCGCCCTGAAGACTGATTTTCGATTGGCCAACTCCCAAACCCGCGCCAAAACCCACTGCCAGCAAGGCAATTGCTGCCAGCCAAATTTTCCAGTTATTTTTTGTTTCAGGAAAAGAAGTAAGCATGCGATTACTTTAACAAATCCATTAAATTTTGTAAATTTTTGACAGGCGTTGATCTAATTTGACAGGAATTAAACGCGATCATTATAATATCTGCAACGGATCGCTCCCACCTTGGGAAAGGAGTCGGCTTGAGAAAACAAAGAAGAAGGAACAAGCGGCCCGCTCCCTCTCACCAGGGAAAGCACGGTCCCGGGCACAAGGCTCGAGATCATCTGTATAAGGAGGATACACACACTTACCGACCAGCCACCAGGGGCAGAAAGTCCAGCAACGGGAGCGACTGGAACTACTGCCAACCCCACACGGCTCATACTCGTCTCGCGCAGGAGGCAACCATGACCATCCGGTTAGGAGCAGCACGCGCAGGCGAAGAATCCAAGGACCCAAAGGCTCCGCCGTGATGTAACGCTCCGGGCATCGGAACCGCCCGGAATAGAGGCAGCAAAGGAGGCCGCTGATCGTCCGCGAATGGCCGAAACGTGCCCTACCGGCCAGCGAGCGCGGATGCTCGCCACAGGGCATCGCTGGTCTGGCGGCTTCCCATAGCCGCTACTCGGATCGGTGTCAGCCAGGAGGCTCGGATGTTCGTCCACAGGCTCACCTACCAGCGAGTCTAGTCAGGGCACCGCATCGGGTACCTAGTCCTGCGACTGAGACGCAGGACTAGAAGTCGAGGCGGGAAGCGAATAGTCGGAAACGACAACCGGCCATCTTAATGGCTGGAGGCATCTGAGAGGCACCGGTTCGCCGGCGCAGAACCAGAAAAGCCAACGGGCAAGTCCCGAACAAGGGGGAGGTCTAGAGTAAATCACACAACAAACTCTAGCCTCCCCCAACCCTCACATCAATCGTGGGCTTTTTTATTTTGCGAAACAAAATACCCCGACCTAAGGTTCGGGGGTTGATCTGTCATCCTCCCGCTTTCGCGGGAATGACGAAAACTAGTGTATTATTTTTGTGCCTTGTGTCATCCTGAACTTGTTTCAGGATCTTAAAAAGAGATCCTGACTTTCGTCAGGATTGCGAAAAGACGATTTTAAAAAATTAATGAACAGTTTTTTTGTTTCTAAATAAATTCAAGGCCAAAACCAAAAACATCCTCAAATTTATTCCCAAATAAACCAACTGGTTAAAAAACCAATTATTTTCTTTCGCGTAATGCCTGTGGTAGAAAATTTTCATGGCGTCGTGCGCAAGCCTGATGGTTCGAAACGGGATCAGTTGAGAAGATCCGTACTTAAAATGCGTAATCTCCGCTTGAGGATAATAAACAATTTTGTATCCCGCCTCCTTAATTCGCCAGCACCAGTCCAAATCCTCGCCATACATAAAATATTCCTCGTCTAAAAGACCGATTCGGTCAATCACAGATTTCCTAACCAGCATAAACGCTCCCATAACAGCATCAACCTCGACTTCCTGATCAATCGGAGTATTGATATTGTAGTCGCTGAATTTTTTAAGTCCGAAGAGTCGGAGAAAGGCATTGGCGGGGTTTGGAAATTTTCTACGACATGCCTTGTCCAACTCTCCGTTTGGCAATAGCACCCTGCATCCCATTGCGCCAACATCCTGATGCAGATTCATATACTTGATGGAAACCTCCAAAGTATTTTGACGAATTTCAGTATCAGAATTTAGTAGCAGACAATATTTCCCTTGGGCCTGCCTAAGCGCGACATTGTTGCCTTTTGAAAATCCCAGGTTCGCGTTATTCTCAATTAATTTAACTTCTGGAAATTCTTCTTTGATCATTAAGACGCTTCCGTCTTTTGACCCGTTATCCGAAACCAAAACTTCAAAACTGAAACTAGTGTGAGACGCAAAAACCGACTTAAGGCATTTCTTAAGCAGGTCTTTGGTGTTGTAATTGACAATGACAACTGAGAGATCCATAAATTTGTTATTGTCATCCCGGACTCGTGATCCGGGATCCAGAACAGAGGTGCTGGATTCCCGATCAGGTCGGGAATGACATTTTTGATGCTCTCCTTTTTTTAAGTGCCCTTGGAATCTGCCTGAATAATTTTGGAACTACTTTTAATGTCGACAGCTCAAAAAAAAGTATATACGAAAGCATAGCAAATTCTCGCAGGATAAAAGCCGGGTGAAAGATAAACGGCGCATTTTTTATATACATTAAAATATGGTTTTTATAATTAAATTGCCTGATAATGGGTGAAAGTTGCTTGTGATGCTTAATAAAATTAAAAACCTTGAGGTAGCCGCCTTTTGCTTGACCGGCAGTACGGCCATGATAAGCAACAGCTTGCGGCACATAAACATTTTCAAAACCTGCGTTATTCAGCCTCCAGGATAAATCCACATCTTCCCAGTAAGCCACAAAATCCTCATCAAAGATTTGCCCCTGGTAAGCGACTTTTTCCAAAGCGCTTCTCCGATACATTGACCCCGCCCCAGACACGCCAAAAACATTCAAGGTTCGACCTTGAAGTTCAAATTGGCCTTGATCAATTTGATTCTGTCCTCTGTCTCGAGCGCGGCCAGAAGCCGACATTACTATCCCCGTTGAATCAATAATGTTTGTTTTTTTGTCATTGACAAAATCATATCGCAAAAGCTTCCCGGTTGCCGCTGCCACTTCTTCATCTCTGAAGGCTTTCAAGAGCTCTTCAATATAATTCGGCTCAAGTATCAGGTCAGGATTTACAAGCTGAATAAATTCCCCTGAAGAATGCTTGATCCCAAGATTATTGCCGCCTGCAAATCCGGTATTTTTTTCGGGATCCAATATTTTAACTTGAGGATATTCTCTTTGCAGGACTTCTTTTGCCCCATCATCCGCGTTAATCACAGCGATCACTTCTAAATCTTTACAAGTTTGCGCAAAAATCGCATCAAACACTGGTTTGATGTATTTTTTGCTGTTATATAGAACGACTATTACGCTAACTTTGGGCATAAACTTCTAATACTGCAATACGAGAAAGTATTGCAG
>JACQHB010000013.1 GCA_016199215.1 Candidatus Doudnabacteria bacterium
ATTTGATATTTGATATTTGATATTTGAAATCAGCGGATGTTCAGGCGCCAAAACCATGTAAGTCGCGCCAAACAAAGTATCCGGGCGGGTGGTAAAAATTGGAATCTGGAATTTGGAATCTGGAATTTGGAAAACTATCTCCGCGCCTTCTGACCGGCCGATCCAATTTCTCTGCTGCTGCTTGATTTCTTCCGGCCAATTAAGATCCTTAAGATCCTCAATCAGCCTTTCGGCATAATCAGTGATCCTGAAAAACCATTGCTCAAGCTCTTTCTTCTCAACTTTTGCACCTGACCGCTCTGCGGTTCCATCTGGCAGCACCTGCTCATTTGCCAATACCGTTTTGTCCACTGGATCCCAGTTGACCACTGCCTTGCCTTTGTAAGCCAAGCCCTTTTCATAAAGTTTTAAGAACAGCCACTGCGTCCATTTGTAATATTGCGGATCAGAGGCTGCAAGCCTGCGGCTCCAATCAAAAGACGATCCCATGCTCTTAAGCTGGTCTGTCATATGGGCAATGTTGTCATATGTCCATTTCTTAGGATCCACCCCGTGCTTGATCGCGGCGTTTTCCGCAGGCAGGCCAAATGAGTCAAAGCCGATTGGGAACAATACATTCTTCCCTTCCATTCTTTTTTTGCGGGCAAAAATGTCTGGCACCGCAAACGCGTACCAATGGCCAATATGCAAATTTCCGGAAGGATAAGGAAACTCAACCAGGACAAAGTAATTCTCTTTGCCTTTTTGCACATCCGGAGCCTTAAAAAGGTTGGCTTCTTCCCAAGACTTCTGCCACTTGGCCTCTATTGACTTGTGATCGTATTTCTCCATTTGTAATTTAAATATAAAGTATTAATATATATGTATCACTCGCTCCTGGAGGGACCTTATGCCATTACAGACAGAACTGTCGCGGACTGAAGCAAGTGAAATCAGGGAAACCATCAGGAGGGAATACGCGAAATTCGTGAACGACCAGATTTTTTTCTTCTATGACAAAGAAGTGTGCCGACTGCTCCGAAGCTGCATCTTTCGGGATCACGAAACAATCGTCGTTGTCGTAACCGGACGAGACCAGCAGGAATTCGAAGCCCAGGTCAATCGTGGACGGCGACGTCTGCAGGGTGACGCACGCCGCCTACAGAAGGTGCTCGACGACCTGCTGTGTAGGGAGTTTGGGAAAGAATACGAGAGGCTCAACGGCCTGATCGAACGGATCCAAAAAATGCACAGCAAGTTCCAGGTCGGAATCACACTCGACCTCAGGCACATCCAGCCAACCTCACCGTCCGTGGAAGAAAAAACTGCTACCCTCACAGAAGCGAGCCCCTAGGCTCGCTTCTCCACTTTTATGCCAAAAAGAGCGCAAGCATTCCCAAAAGTCTGCCTCATCACCTCTTCCGTATCCATCCCTTTGATCTCGGCTATTTTCAAGGCAACATACCGCACATAAGAAGGCTCGTTGCGTTTGCCTCGGAACGGCGGAGGGGTCAGGTAAGGAGCGTCTGTCTCTGTCAGTATTCTATCAAATGGGGCGTTTTTCACCACTTCCGCGAGTCGGCCGGTTTTGTCGAAAGTTAAAATGCCGTTGATGCCAAGATAATATCCCGAATCCAAAAATTTTTTCGCCGTTTCCCAAGTATCGGTGAAGGAATGAATTACCGCTGGCAATCCGGCATATTCCGCTTTTAAAAGCTTGAGCAAATCCTCATAAGCGTCCCGGCAATGGACAATCAGGACAAGTTTGTGCTTTTTGGCAAACTGAATTTGCTTGATGAATTCTGTTTTCTGCTTGCTGATTACTGTTTGCTTGTCCACCCCTTCTGGAATGCGAAAATAATCCAAGCCGCATTCTCCCACTCCCACTACATTACGATATAGTAATTTAGTGTAAGACTTTTCATCAAAAATCTCTTCTCGCGTCTTGAAACGAATTTCTTCTTCGTCCAGTATCTGTTGCCAAGTATGAATTGGGTGAAGGCCGATTGCGGCAAAAACCCCTTCCGGATATTTGTTTGCCAAATCAACGGCTGATTTGGACGTATCGATCTGGGTTCCCACATTGATCATCCAGGTCCCCTCGTCCAAAGCACGTTTAATCACTTCATCCTGATCATTTTTTCCGCTCGAGGCGGATCCTCCTTTGGCGGAAAATGAAGCAAAGTTGACATGAGTATGGGTATCAATCAGCATATTCTGGGCAAGTAAACTTAATTATACTAAATTACGATATAGTAATTTAGTATTAAGAACGAGCGGAAAATTTTTTCCGCTGTTTTTTATAACCTCTATATAATTCTTTTCCAACGCCAACCCAAATTTTTTGTGCAGCTCTTACCTGACCAGTAACGACTGCTCTCCTTTCGTTATACCGAAATTTTGCATCCCTCCTCTTTTGGTCTATCTTATGGAGCCTCTCTATAATCAACCGATAACCGGAACCAAATGCTTCGAACCAATTGTTTATTTTCGCAATTGTTACGTCGCTAATATTTAATTGCTTTCTTATCTGCTCATACGTATATCCTTCTGATATCATTTTCACCACTTCCAATCGTTTTGCCAACATTTGCAACTCAGTTCTAGTCAAAATATCATGCAAAAATTGCCTGACCTCTTCTTTGGTTTCAAGCAATGTTACAGCTTTCCATAACTGATCTATTAGAAAACCGGTTCTATCAGAAGGCAATTTTTTTGATGATAACTTTGTCATGCTAAATTACGATATAGTAATGTAGTAACATAAACTATTCAAATTTCCTGAAAAGGGGTTCTGCCTTAACGATTTTTCCTGCTTCCAAATGGGAGCGGATTTTGTTGGCGGTTTCAGGAAGGACAGGAGCGAGCTTGGCCGCGATGTCATACAACAAAGCCGCCAAATTTACCAAAAGTTCCTTAACTTTTGCCGGATCTGTCTTCTGCAGTTCCCAAGGCTTAGCCTTGTCGATCAATTGGTTTGCCCAGGCGATTTCTGCCCAGATTTGGGCAAGACCTCCGGCAAAATCCAAATTAAAGAAAGCTTCTTGGGCAGAAGTTAGATCTTTTGGAGATCTGATAAAATCATCCACATCGCCCTGCAAATACTGCTCGATCATATTGGTTACGCGCGAAAATAAATTACCCAATCCATTTGCCAAATCAGCATTGTAACGCCCTTTGAGTTTCTCTTCGCTTACATCCCCATCCTGGCCAAAAGGAACCTCCCGCAGCAAAAAATATCGAACAGCGTCTGCGCCGTATTTCTCCACCCAATCATTTGGATCAATCACGTTGCCGATGGTTTTGCTGATTTTCTGGCCGCCAACAGTGAAAAAACCGTGGGCAAAAACTTTCTTAGGCAAAGGAAGCCCCGCGGCGGAAAGCAAGGCCGGCCAAATTATGCAATGGAATTTAATGATATCTTTGGCCATAACCTGGATGTCAGCCGGCCAATATCTGTTGAAATTTCCCTCATCCTTTCCGTATCCGATGGCGGAGCAATAATTAAACAAAGCATCCACCCAAACGTAAATCGTCTGGTTTTTGTCCCAGGGCAAAGGAATTCCCCATTTTACATTCGGCCTCGAAATCGCGATATCTTCCAAGCCCTGCTTGATAAAAGAAATAACTTCGTTCTTGCGGACTTGCGGTTCGATCTTAAATTCATCATCTTCTATTTTTGAAAGCAACCCGTTTTGATAATCCGACAATTTAAAAAACCAGTTTTTTTCCTTCAGTTGAACCGGTTTGGTCTTGTGTTCCGGGCAAACCCCGTCGACCAAATCGGCTTCTTTGATAAACGCCTCATGCCCTACGCAATACAAGCCTTGGTACTCGCCCTCGTAAAGTTTTCCCGATTCCTTAAGCTTCTCCAAAAAAATCCCCACTGCTTCTTCGTGCCGCTTTTCAGTAGTGCGGATAAAATCATCAGGAGCAATCCCCAACTGGTCCCAGGCAAAAGAAAATTTGGCCGAAACTTCGTCAGAGAATTCTTGAGGAGTTTTGCCGGCTTTTTCCGCTGCCTGGGCGATTTTTGAGCCGTGCTCGTCAGTACCTGTCAGAAACCAGGTATCCTCTCCCAATTGCCTATGAAGGCGCGCCAAAACATCAGCCGCGATCGTGGTGTAAGCGTGCCCGATATGCGGTTTGTCGTTGACATAGTAGATCGGGGTGGTGATATAGAACTTATTTCGTTCTGTCATTTGAAAAGATTAAAATTAAAAAATATAAATTTAAAATTTTTGAATTTTGACTTTTAAATTTTTAACTAAAAAGGCCTTTCGGCCCCTTTATTATAACACAATTTGTTAACTTCTGCTCGAGCCCAAGCTTAAGTTTCCGCTTCCTCATTCATCCCCCACATATCAGATACAAAAACGGAAATGCCGGAAAGGACCGGAATAGCAATAACAGCGCCGATAACTCCGCCCAAAGCGCCGCCGACCAAAATTCCCATAATGACAATCACCGGATTTAAGCCCACGCTTTTGCTCATGACAACCGGAACTACGACATGATTTTCCAACTGCTGAATGATGATATATAAAACTATCACTGCGATGGCAAGCGGGGGGTTTTGGATAAAGGCAAAAAAGACAGCCGGAATCAGCGACAAGAACGGTCCGATATACGGAATAATTTCAAACAGACCGGCGATTAAGGCGAGTACCAGCGCGAATTCAACCTTAAGCAGGACCAATCCTATAAAAGTCAGGCCAAAAATCGTCAGGGATAAAATTAGCTGGCCCAGCACCCAAGCCCCGATTTTTTTCTGGATCTTATTCACCAGCTTCATGGCGTAAGCCTGATGCTTGAATGGCGTTAGGTGCTTAATCAAATTTTTCATGCCGCTTTCCTCAATCGTCAGATAAAAAGACACGGCCAGCACGGTAATTATAGAAATAACCCCATTGAAAACGCCTTTCGTTGTTTGAAACAGTGTGCCTGAAAAATTACTGGCAAAATCTTTAAATGAGTTGGCAATGCTTGAGCCGATATCGGAATTCTGAAGGCTTTCCCGATAAATGCCGATCTTGGAAACAAAAGAGTCGAAAAAGTTGCTTTCTGAAATTTGCTTGAATTGCTCCACCATTGGCGGCACCAGCATGGAAACCACCAAAACCAACATGCCGAAAAATACGGCGTAAACCAAAAGAACGGATAAGGCGCGGGGGATCCGTCTTTTTTGCAAAAAATCAGCTAGCGGATCCATGGCCGAAGCAATGATGATGGAGATGAGCAAGAGAAGCAGGATGTCCCTGATCTCAAACAAAAACCAAGCTAAAAGCAAAATAAACAAAACTTTTAGCACTGATACCGTGCTTATTTCAAATTGCTGGGGTTCGCTATCCATGAATAGAGTATATATTTAAAGCTTTTGCTTGTCGAGAACGCCTTTCGAGGGTTACCCTCGGCGCGCCGTTATCTCCTGATTTTCATCAAAACTTCGATATTTGTGGCATCATCCAAAGGACTGTCCTTTGGCGTTTCCAAAATCCAGTCTAATCCCCCGATAACCTTATCCGCGGCCAGGGCTTTGAACGAATCAAGCCCTATTTTCCCTTGCCCAATATGCTCATGCCGATCCAAATGCTTGCCCAACTCTCCTTTGCTGTCATTTGCATGCATGACAACTAATTTTTCCAAGCCAATTACCTTATCAAACTGTTCCAAAGCTTTTTTTATTCCTTCTGCGTTGGAAATATCATAGCCTGACGCGAAAGCATGAGCTGTGTCAAAGCAAACCCCTATGTCAAAATTTTCCAATCTTTTGTCAAATATGATCTTTGCAATTTCTTCAAAAGTATCGCCGACGATTCGCCCTGCGCCCGCTGACATCTCAAGTAAAAATTGGGTTGGGCCATTATATCCTTCTAAAATTTTGACAATGCCTTTGACAACCCTGTCAATTCCTTCCTCATCCGTATAATCCCCAAAGCTTCCTATATGAGTCATTAATGCTTTGCAATCCAAAGCAGAGCCGCGCTCCAATTCCTCGCGAAGAACTGAAATCGAACCGAAATAAACATTGTTTTTGCTCGAGGATAAATTAATAAAGTAAGGAGCGTGGATGTAAAAAGTGTCCAGCTTATGTTTTTTCATTTCCGATCGGAATTGGGCGGAAACCTCGAAAGTGATAGGCTTGACCGGCCCGCCATGGGGAGAACGGGAAAAAATTTGAAAAACTTCCGCGCCCACCCTCGCCGCATTAGCAGGGGCGTTGGCTACTCCTCCGGCAACCGAGACATGTGAACCTATACGCATAAATTATAATCTCAACCTTTTCTCAAACTTGCCCTTGTCAGGAAAGGGACCAATCAAGGCCATATTCAGCCTGTCATTCCTAATCAAATCATGTCCTACCTTTTTCACCTGACCAAGCGTCACCTTCTCGATTGCTTCGAAAGTCTGTTTGATTGTCCGTATTTTCCCCAAAAAAGCTTCCTGCCCCAGATACCATTCCAGCTTGTCATGAGGATCCTCAAGCGCTAACGCGATTTTCCCTTTCAAATATTCTTTGGACTTGTTAAGCTCGTTTTCCGTAATTCCGTTGTCCCTTACTTTCCGCAACTCTTCCAAAATCACTTCAAGGGCTTTTTCCGCCCTGCTGATCTTAAGTCCCGCCTGAATCATAAAGTTGCCGGTGTCCAAATAATTGTTAAACGAGCTTGTGACGTAATAAGCAAGACCGAGCCTCTCTCTAACACGAATAAACAGCCTTGAGCTCATGCCACCGCCCAAAATAGACGATAAAACTCGAAGCGGAAAATTATTCCTGTGCCTGTAAGGATACGCTTGGAATCCAACAATCATGTGCGCTTGTTCAGTTGTCTTGTTCTGGATTATAAGTTTAGGCCCGGCCAGTTGTTCATTGGCAGATTTGCAGCTTCCCACTCTTCGCGTGGGAAGTTTCTCCCAATAATCTCCAACCAATTCCTCAAGGCTGTTTTGTTCGAAGTTTCCAGCAACCGCGATAATCATGTTGTTTGGCTGGTAAAACTTCTCCCTGTATCCGAGTATGTCTTGCCTGCTCATTTGCCTAATGCTTGCGGCACTGCCGGCAATATCAGATCCCAAGGGACTGTCTGGCCACATGCTTTCCTCAAATAAAGACTCAATATGAATTTGAGGATTATCCTTATACATATTTATCTCTTCTATTATCACCCCTCTTTCCCGCTCAATTTCCCGCTGGTCGAAAAGAGGATGCAGAAGCATATCCGTAAGCACGGCAAAAATTAGCGGCAAATGCTCGTAAGCAGCGCGGATAAAATACTGGGTGTGCTCTTTGCCGGTGTTTGCGTTGAATTCCCCGCCAATCGCGTCAATCACTTCTGAAAGACGCTTGGCACTGGGATAATTTTTTGATCCTTTGAAATGCAAATGCTCCAAAAAATGGGAAACTCCCGAAAACCTTGGCTCTTCATACCTTGAGCCTGCCTTAACGAAAACCGACATCGTGACTGAGGATGATGTCTGGATCGGAACCGTGAGCAAAGTCAAGCCGTTATGCAGGACTTTTTTGGTATAGAGAGGAGTGATTGACATTCTGGAAATTCAAAAGTAAAAAGTTAAAATTAAAAAGATAACTTTTGCTTTTTAACTTTTGACCTAAATTTAACATCCTAATTTTTTCTTGAAATATTCTTCCAGTTCTTCAATGGCAATTCTGTCCTGGCTCATGGTGTCTCGGTCCCTGACTGTCACTTTCTTGTCCTTGACAGACTCAAAATCAAAAGTAATACAGTAAGGAGTTCCGATCTCGTCCTGCCTGCGGTAGCGGCGGCCGATTGATCCTGTTTCATCATACTGGCACATCCAATGCTGTTGTAAATTATGCAAAATTTCCAAAGATGGCTTGGTCAATTCATCTTTTCTTGAAAGTGGCAAAACTGCAATTTTGATTGGCGCTAATTGTCTTGGCAGCCGCAGAACAACCTCTTCTTCTTTTACGCTTTCAGTGGTTGTGGTCCTTCCGCCCTTAACCACTTCGTGAGCATCGATCAAAACTGCCATTAATATTCTGTCTAGCCCAAAAGTTGGTTCAACAACGTAAGGGATAAATTCTTCAGTTTCAGTTTTGAATTTAAGATCAGCCCCTGAAAGCGCAATATGATTTTTCAAATCATAATCGGTGCGGTTGGCGATTCCCGCCATCTCGTCCCAACCAAACGGGAATTTATAATAAGTATCAACAGTCCTTTTGGAATAATGGGCCAATTCATCCTTTTCAAGTTCAACTTTCTTGACGTTCTCTTTTTTGAGGCCGAGATCTTTTGTAAAAAACTCCTGCTGGTAGTTAAGCCAATCCTCAAACGCGGCATCATCTTCCCCGGGCTTTACGAAATATTCAAGTTCCGCGATGGTAAATTCTTTCATGCGGAAAGTAAAATTGCCGGTTGTGATCTCGTTTCTAAACGACCGGCCGATTTGAGCAATACCGAATGGAAGCTTTTTGCGCATGGATTCAGCCACAAGCTTAAAATCAGTGAACATGGTTTGGGCTGTCTCTCCTCGCATATAAGCTGTGGACTTGGCGTCTTCCGTGGTTCCGATGAAAGTTTTGAACAACAAATTGAAATTCTTAGGCTCTGTCCACTCAATCTCTTTTCCTGCGTGCGTTTTTTCATGCTCCGCAATGTCATTCGGCTTGTCCGCCCGCATCCGAACGTGGCAAATTTTGCATTCGACCAGAGGGTCAGTGAAATTTTTGATGTGGCCTGATGCTTCCCAGACTTTGGGGTTCATGATTATTGGACCCCGGATGCCTACCATGTCTTGCCTTTGTTGGACAAATTTCTTCCACCACAAATTTCGAATATTGTTATAAAGCTCAGTACCCAAGGGACCATAGTCGTAGCTGTTTGCCAAGCCGCCGTAAATTTCGGATCCTGGAAATATAAAACCTCGCCGTTTGCAAAGCGAGATTAACTTCTCCATAAGATCATTTTTTTCTTTCATGCTATTCCTTTGGATGATACTGGATGTTTGGCACGAAACCAAACTGGCTGCATCACCCGTTAATTATCCACAGTTTAACATAAGAACTAAAAAGTGAAAAGCAAAAGCCGCCGGTCTTTGAAAACCGACGGATTGTGGAGGACATCCTCTACTATTGAATTATCTTGCAAATAAATCTGTTATTTTTTTCGTTTTATTGTAAAGCTTCTATGTGGAGGGCGCCCCTCCACATTTAAATTTACTCTTCAAAAATTAAATCTTCGACGAATGCTTTATCGGACTTACCATAATCTTTAATATACTTGCGGTACTGTTCATGCTGTTCCCTCTTTTTTTCAAACATATTTAATACCAAGGAAGGATCAACCAAGACACCCACATCTTCTCCGAGATAATAAGGAAGGCTGGAAAACGGCCAATTAAAAAAATTTTTGGGATTGTGATTAATATATGCTGACAAAGGAACCAAGTACTCATCATTATCAACCTCCTTCGATTTAAACCTATCCTGAAATACAGTCCCTACATGTTTATATTTTTTATTAAAATATACACCATAAGTAGTCAAAAGTTTTCCGATAAGCTTGGAGGTAGATAATTTAGTTTCCTGACGAATCATAAAATGAAAATGGTTCGGCATTAAACAAAAAGACAATACTGAAAATGACCCTCTAGGCAGTGGTTTCAACCATCGACTTTTGCTTGGCTGAAGACTTAAAATCTCGGATAAACGCTGTAGGAAAAATTTATAATCCTCGTTATCCCGAAATACAGTCATCTTATTATGTCCGCGATTATATATATGATAGACACCACCATCAAAAAATTGTTTATAATCCCGATATTGCATATGTGGAGTATGTGGAGGGGCGCCCTCCACAATTATAAACTTAAGCTATAGTCCCGTCAAAACTAATTTTAATTTGTTTTTTTGTTTCGGATTTTTTTGGGAAGATTAAGTATAAACCACACAACATAAACGACTGTCAACAAAACGAGGACGCCTAAAAATTGAGGAAGTATATTCAAGGTTTGCTCCCCGAGTATGGCGCTGATGGCCACAAGAGGGGCAATGCCTAAAATATTTGCCAAGGAAAATTTCCAAAATTTAATAGGGGAAGCCCCAGCCAAATAATTCCATATATCCAGAGACGTGATTGGATTGAGCTTAAGAAGGAAAACCGATAAAGCGCCGCGCTTTTCCATAAATCGCTCAAACTGCTCCATGTGTTTTGCTGAAACAAAAGTTTTAAGGAATTTAGCGCCCCATTTATGCCCGATCCAGAAGCTTATGCTGGCGGCAAGGAAATTGCCAACCAAAACCAAGGCAACAGTCTGCCACGCCCCGAACAATGCTCCCCCGGCCGGATAAACAAACCAGCCCGGGATAAACGCCACCAGGACTTCAAGCATCACCGCGGCAATATATCCAATTTCCGCGAGCGGACCCAAGCTTACAATATATTCCTTGAAACCAACCGGATTGTTGATAACAACATCAAAAGCGAGTTGGCCTTTGAAAAAAGACAAAAATGCCCAGACTATAAAGCCCAGCAAAAATGCGACCACAACGCTGTCAAAAATTTTCCGTTGTTTCTCTGTCATAAGATTCAGCCGGTCATAAACCGGTAGCGGAAACAGCTGAAATTGTGTTAGTTGTTCGTAATTAAATAGTAGCATACAAAAAAACCTTAGCCATTAGCTAAGATATTACGTTGGAAATATGGATTAGTTACAAATCGGTCGGGGCCTGGTCGCGCAATCCTGCGCGAACCAAGCCCCATGATCTAGTCAAAGCAGTCACCTCCGAGCTTCCTCTCGACGATCTCGATGATTCCGCGATTCGCGGGAGTCTCGGAAATTTCGGTGAAAAATTCCAGATCGTCGTCGAGAATCGACCCCTTCACCGATAGAACTCCCGGGGTCTGCCTTGCCATTGACACTTCCAGTTCGCCAGCCGCGAGCAGCTGGCTGAACTCCTCCACAGTCAGGTGAAACGACTCGGCTCCCATATTCCCTCCCATCAAGACGAGAACCGCTGGACGAACGTGGCGTTTTCCGCCGTTTTTCGCAAGACAACGGCGAACTGGCGGTTGGTGTTCCTTCCCTTGACGATCCTGCCGCCCACCGCGATCTTCTCACCAACAAACTCGTGAGCGGTCACCACGATTTCTCCAGCCACGACCCTCTGTTTGAACTGAGTTTCTTGAAGCTCAATCATCCCGTCCTCCTTGTCCAGAGAATGGGAAAAGCATAACATTGTTATGCTTTGCTTGGCAAGACGAAATCTTAAGTCCTGTATTTATAATCCTTTGAAAACTTTCCAAATGAATCCGCTTCGATCAAGGTCCGTATCCGTTGCGTTAAATTCAAATAGAAACGCAAATTATGCATAGTCGCCAACCTGATCCCTAAAGGTTCTTGCGATGCGAAAAGATGACGGACGTAAGCCTTAGTAAAATTCTGGCAGCAATAGCAGCTGCATGTATTGTCGATCGGGGTGAAATCTTCTTTAAATTTTCCATTATCAATGTTTATTGTAAAATATCCCTCGCCGTCCTGCGGCTTGAGATTGATGTAAAATTTTCCGTGGCGGGCTTCACGGGTTGGTATCACGCAATCAAAACTGTCGCAGCCAAGCGCAACTGCCTGGACAATTTGTTCTGGAGTCCCGACTCCCAAAAGATGTTTTGGCTTTTCTTCTTCCAAATACGGCTGGGTGTTTTGGATTGCCTTAAGCATCTCTTCTACCGGCTCGCCAACCGCTACTCCGCCAATGCAATAGCCTGGAAAATTCAAAGCCTGAATTTCTTCCGCTGACTGCTTGCGCAAATCTTTAAAGGTTGAACCCTGGGTGATTCCCCAAAGCATTTGGCCAGGGTTTACAGAACGAGCAGCCAGTTTGTCGTGATGCTTGATTGCCCGTTGCGCCCAAGCCAGAGTTCTTTCTATCGATTGCTTGGCTTTTTCTTTAGTCGCGGGGAACCCAGGAAACTCGTCCAAAACCAAAGCGATATCCGATCCCAGGTTGAGCTGAATCTCGACAGATAACTCGGGGGTTAACACATGGACTGATCCATCAACATCAGAATGAAACTTGACGCCCGAGTCAGTCGCCTTGACCATTTTTCCCAAAGAAAAAACTTGGAAACCGCCGGAATCGGTAAAGATTGCCTGCTTCCAGTTCATAAATTTATGCAAACCTCCTGCCTTGGCAATCAAAGCATCGCCCGGCCTTTGCCAAAGATGATAAGTGTTGGCCAATAAAATTTCAGCGCCCCAAAATTTCAGCTCCTCAGCAGCAATCGCTTTCACAGCGCCTTTGGTCCCGATAGGCAAAAATACGGGAGTTTTCACGTCTCCATGGAATGTATGGATCACTCCAGTCCGGGCTTTGGTCACCGAATCTTTTTTCTTAATATCAAATGCGTTCATAGGCAATACTGATTATAGCAGAAAAAAGGCGGCAGTTGCTTGCAACTGCCGCCTTAAAAGCAGCTCAGGTGCGCTTTTTGACTTTCGAAACCCAAGCTTTAGTCAAGACATGGTCTTACCTAACAAACACCGTGACCAAAAGGCCTGCTGTGACCAGAACGCCGCCTAACACATTTCCTAAAGTCGGGGATTCGCCCAAAAAAATGAAAGCCAAAGTGATAGTTAAGGCAACACTTAACTTGTCGATCGGGGCGACCCTGGAAGCGGGGCCAAGTTGCAAGGCTTTGTAATAAAAAAGCCAGGACAAGCCAGTGGCGATCGCGGAAAGAATTATAAACCATAAGGAGTAGCGGGGAATTTTGGAAAGCCCCCTGTAACTTCCTTCAATCAAAACAATGCCCCAGGCAAAGGCCACGATAATGATTGTCCGAAGAGCGACCGCCAGGTTTGAATTTACTTCCCTAACTCCGATCTTTCCGAAGATGGCAACTAGCGAAGCAAAGAAAGCTGATAAAATTGCGTAAAATACCCAAGTCATAATTATTCAGTGGTTTTGCCGTCAAAATGCTCAGGTTGGCTCTCTGCATCCGCCTTGGTCTTGCGAACCACTCCGTCCTGATGTTCTGGTGGACAATAAATTGTGTAAAGCTTAAGCGGCTCAGACCCAGTATTGATTACGTTATGCCTCATTCCGGCAGGAACCACAATCGCGCTTCCATCGCTAAGCTCATGTTCAACTCCATCCAAAACTGCTTTCCCTTGCCCTTTTTCAATTCGGATAAACTGATCAAGTTCATGCACTTCCTCTCCAATTTCAGACCCAACCTCAATCGACATCAAAACCAGCTGGCTGTGATGTGCTGTGTATAAAACTTCGCGGAAATTGTCATTGACAAGGCTTAATTGCTCGACGTTGCCAACAAAACCATTCATATATTTATCCTTGAAAATAGTGCCAGGCATAAAAGGCAATCAAGCCAACAGCGGCGATTATGACTCCTGCCGTCAGTCGCTCCACGCTGGCGCGCGTTTTAGCCGGGCTAATATTTTTACTTATTGAATAAATATAATAAGAAATAAAAATATAGACAATTAGGCAAAAAATGCTTTTCGTCACCCAATGATGTCCGGACACTGACGCCAGCCAATTTTTAAATGGCGCGGAAAATTCTGCCGCAATCGTTATGGCAAAAGTGAAAATTATGGATGCCAATGCCCCGGTGGCCGACGCGTAAATTAATCTTAAATTTTTCATTTGTTTAACTCCATCTTGCCGCGGCTGAAATCACAAAACCCATTAACCCCAAGAGCAATCCCAGGCCAGCAGCCAACGCGCTTAATTGCAAAAAACTCGAACGCAGATTAAATTCCCTGACTTCTTCCGATTTTAACTGGGACAAGAGAAACAAAGTCACGGCCATAGGGACAATAAAAAGGAAAATATGTTCCTTTGCTTCCATGGCTATAGCGTGAGCCCAAGGCGCAGACCCTGCCTTGATAATCGGCTTGACGATTGGGCCGTAATATTTAACGTAATAATAACCTCCCACCAGCCAGCTTAGGATAAAACTTAGGACTGCCCCCAGTGAAACCCATTTCATTCGAACATTGCTGCGGACATTTGCCGCCACTTCGCCGGCAAGCCAAAGCAGGAGATCGATGCCGAGTATGGCAAAGCCCAAATGCAAGCCCACCAAAACCGGCTTGTTGCTTAATATAAATTGCATCATATGGTTTTTGTTTCCTGAATTTTAACCTTTGTATCATTATAACCCGGATTGAGTTTTTCTGCTACAATTCAGATTATGAGCGATTATAAAACAATTCTGGGAATCGTCTCTATTGTTGTCGCTTTGGCCAGCTACTCAATTTATTTGCGTGGGATTTATAAAGGACAAACCAAGCCGCACGCTTTCTCATGGCTTATTTGGGGAGTGCTTGAGGCAATCGGGTTTGCCGCTCAAGTGTATGGTCACGCCGGACCAGGATCATACGCAACCGCCGCAACTGCCATCATTTGCTTTACCACCGCCGGCATCGGATTTTGGAAAGGCGAAATCAAATTCGTCCGCTTTGACTGGATATCGCTTGGCGGCGCCTTTTTGGCAATCGCGCTTTGGCTTATTACAAAAAATCCTTTTTATTCCGTGATTCTAATTACGCTTGCTGATACGATAGGATTTTTACCGACATACCGCAAGTCTTATCACTTGCCTTTTTCCGAACCCCTAATCACTTATGGCCTAAGCTCGCTCAAGGAGGGTCTTGCTTTAATCGCGCTTTCCTCATTTACCTTTATTACCGCTTTCTACATTGGCGAGGTCGCGATCGCAAACCTTGTATTCATCGCAATGGTTTTGATCAGAAGAAAACAGCTTCAAAAAATTTCCCATGCCTGATTACAAATCGATACTTGGATATCTCTCTCGGTCATTATTGCCATTGTAAGTTTTGCAGTATATTTTCGAGGTATATACCTAGGTATAACAAAACCCCACGCGTTCACGTGGTTTGTCTGGGGGACACTGAATGTCATTGCTTTTGCCGCGGTTTTTGAAGCGGGCGGAGGATTGGGAGCTTATGTTTTGGCAATCAATGTCATAAGCTGCTACATAATCGCCCTGATCGGCTTTTGGCAGCGTCGGGTAAAATATGATTTATATGATTGGATCGCGCTGGCCGGGGCTCTGGTGGGAATTGTGCTTTGGAAATTAACAAACGATCCTCTTTTTGCTGTAGTCTTGGTTTCGATATCGGACGCAATCGCGATCATTCCTTCTCTTCGGAAAGCTTACTATTATCCTTTTGAAGAAAATGCCGGAAGTTTCGTAATAGGGATTTCTTATTACGTCTTGGCTCTGCCAGCGCTTGATTCTTTTAGCTTAACCACCTCGCTTTATCATTTCGAAATAATACTTATTGATCTTGCTCTTATAATCCTGGTTTTGACAAGAAGAAAACGACTTAAAGCAAAAACAGCTTAAAAAAAATCAGGCGGGGACGACCTTGTACAGTAGATAAGCTTATCCCTAAAATTAACGATCGCACAAAATAGGGGTAGGCAGGTTTTTGAATTATTGAAATTGAATCCCCGATCAGAGCCCGCACTCGACCTGATCGAGTGTCCGGGATGACAAAATGAAAGAAGCCGCATAATTAAAATGACTACTGATTATTCCCAAATCCTCACAATTGTGAGAAAATGGGAAAAACTTAATTTAATTATTCAACTATTCTTTGGGCTTTAAAACAAAATCGTTTGTCTGTGAATGTTCTGGATCTTTTTCGAATCCATTTTTGGCCCAAAAATTCTCGCTCTCCTTCTGCACTTGTGTAGCACGAATGCTCTGTAAACCATGTTCATTAGCCCAAGCCAAAACTCTTCCCAGCGCATCTGAACCATGACCTTTGCCCTTTTTACTATCCGGCAAAGTTGTCATGTTTGTGATTACCAGATCCCCGCTTTGGTCTTTCAGTGCGATGCGGATGGTCGTTTTTCCGCCTTCAAAGGGAAAAGTCAAAACATATGATCCCTCCACTCTCAAAGGATCTGGCTCAATGCTTGCGCTAATGGCCTTCAAAGACTCAAGCATTGCTATTTCTTGGTTTTTTCCGTGTTCATTTTCCGGCATAATCAGACCAAAGGCCTCGTGGTAGGCGAGTTTTTATACTAACCCCAAATACTTCTCTAATCATTTCTAAATCCATTTATTGTTGTACTTCAGCAAAACTTCTGCTTAAGGTTTCCAATGCCTGAGACATTCTGTGAGCAAAACCGCCTTTGTGCCTGTATCTGACTTTCTCAGCCGCCACCAACAGTAAGTATTTAGAAACGACTGGATCATAAGCAAGAGGACCGTAACCACGATTAAATGCTTGCGCTTCTTCTGCTGTTTGGTAAAACCTGGCAACAGCCAAATCTCTTCTTGGGTCTCCACTAAAGCAAGCGCCTAAATCAATTATTCCGGTAATTTCTTTGCCATCGCTGAAAATATGGCCGTGGTGAAAATCATTATGAAGAAATATTGCGATAGGAAGATCAACTTCCGCGATTTCTTGGATTGAATCAGTTAGGATTTTTAGCTGGCGCTCATCCACAAACCCATTCGCTTTAAGATAGCCCAAGTCCCGATCATATCCCAGTACGTTTTCTTTCCAAGTCTCACAGTCTCCTCTCAAAGAACTACCTCTATACCTAAGCGTGCCAAATCCTTCAACTTTAATCTGGTGGATCTTGGCCATTGTCCTTCCGGCTGCTTCAAATAAAGGCGACACATCTTGGGTTTCTGTTAAATCCTTCAATCTCTTTCCAGGAACTGCTGTTTCTACAAGCACTGATCGATTCAAATATCCAGTCCTTTCTTTTTGAGCAAGAATTTCCGGACAAGGTATTCCGTGTTGCCTGAACAAACCATATCCTGCCGCTTCAACAGGAAAAACTCTTGTGTCAGAATTGGTTTTTATAAACACCTTGCGGCCGTCAAATTCACCGAAAAATACCTCGCTATGATCCCCTTGCGTCCCTTTGCCAATATTGGCTACGCTCATGTCGAACTCACCAGCAAGGACTTGTTGGATAAGGTTTATTTCGGTTTCTTCTTTTTCCAAACTCATGATTTCTTGTTTGGTTCTATAAATCCTATCTTGTTGCCGTCTGGATCAAGTACGGCAAAATATGTCCCCCAATCATACTCCTTATACGGCTCATAAAAATCAAATCCGAGTTTTTGGTACTTTTCGTATTGGTCTTTGATATCATCAACTCTTAGGAAAAAAGTCTGCCCTCCAGGCACTTCCCTGGGCAAGACTGACTTATTGATCCCTAATTTGGCCCCATTTGGGAAGATAAAGGACACGTAGTGATCGCCGTCCTGGTATTCAACTTTCAACCCGACTGTTTTTTCGTAGAATTCCCTGATCTTGTTAATATCTTTTGTATACAAAATCGCGCTGTCTAAATCCATAAAGTTTATTCTTAACTAACCTAAGCATATCAAGAAATCGCCTCCACCACCAGGCGGATTTGCGACTTTAGTTTTAGATTTTGAAGCTTGTTCTGATCGCCTCAACCAACTCTTTTGGCGTCTGGACTATGGCAATCGGATTACCTTTTTCAAGTGTTGTTACCGGGTGATACCCCCAAGCAACGGCGATCGATTTGATATTGCATTTTTCAGCCTCGCGGATATCACCCAAGGTATCAGTGACAAATAAATAATTAGCGCTATCTGCGTTATAGTTTTCATAAAGCATTTGGATCTTTTTCACTTTACTGAAATGAACGTCATTACCCAGCACTTGTTTAAAGTAATGAAGAAGTTTCTCTCTTTCTAAAAATTCTTTTATAACATTTGTGTCAGTCGAAGATATGATAAACAAGTCATAATCAGCTGCCAGGTTGGAAATTACTTGCGCCATGTTGTTGATAACCTCCAATTTCATAAGCTGCGGCTTATACAAAGAGAAAAAATCTCGGTTGCTTTTGTTTACTTCTTCAGGTTTGGCTTCAACGCTATGGAGCGCCTCATTTATATTCCCTGCAAATTTATTCCTATAATCCTCAACGCTGTTTTCCGGGTAACTCATTTTATGCAAGGTATAACAGAAATCAAAGGTATCTGCGATCACTCCGTCAAAATCAAATAATATTATTTTTTTCATAATTTAATATTACCAAAAAGCCGCCTCTTTGGCGACTGGTTCCATCCCAGCGAAAGCTGGGATCCAGAACAGAGGACTGGATCCTGAATCCCCGAACCAGAAACTTCGTTTCGGTACGGGGCAGGCAAGTTCAGGATGACAATAACCCGAAAATGTCTGATCGGCAAAAATGGGGGATAATCAAAAAGCCGCCGTTTAGGCGGCTTTTTGAAAGTTTAATGTCTTGCGAAGTGGCGGCCGTTTCCATTCCGGCGGTCGTCTCTTTGCGGCCTCGGAGCCCTCGGGCGTTCATCATAAGTCCCGCCCTCGGGGCGCGGGACCAAAACCTTATGGGATAAGTTGATCCTTCCCATCTGGTCGATTTCAACAATTTTTACATCCAGCTCATCGCCAATGTTCACCACGTCTTCCACTCGGTTCACTCTCTGCCACGCAAGTTCCGAAATGTGGCAAAGTCCGTCGTGGCCTGGCGTCAGTTCCACAAACGCGCCAAAATCCATAATCCTGTTGACTCTGCCCTTAAACACTTCGCCAACTTTGAATTCGTGAGTCAGGCTTTCAATCCAATCAAGAGCTTTTTTGCTTGCTTCCGCGTTGTTTGAAGTCACCATTACCAGTCCAGTGTCTTCAATGTCGATCTTCACGCCGGTTTCGGCGATGATCTTGTTTATAATTTTGCCGCCTGTGCCAATGACATCGCGGATCTTTTCCGGATTAATTTTCAAAGTCGTGATTCGAGGCGCAAGCTGGGACATTTCTTCTCTTGGAGCGGCAAGCGTTTGCTTCATCACGGACAAAATATGCATCCGGCCCTCTTTGGCCTGGACCAAAGCCCTTGCCAAAATGTCCGAAGTCAAACCCTTGGTCTTCACATCCATCTGAAGTCCTGTGATGCCTTTTTCAGAACCCGTAACCTTGAAGTCCATGTCGCCATTGGCATCCTCAATGCCGGCAATGTCAGTCAGCACTTTGAACTTTCCGCTTTCAACATCCAAGACCAAACCCATGGCCACGCCGCCAATCATATCTGTGACTGGCACGCCCGCGTCCATCAAGGACAGAGTGGAAGCGCAGGTCGAGGCCATACTGGTTGAGCCATTGGAAGACAAAACTTCGGACACCAGTCTTAAAGTGTATGGGAATTTTTCCTTGTCAGGAATCACCGGCTCAATCGCCCGCTCTGCCAAAGCGCCATGGCCGACTTCGCGCCTGCCCGGCCCCCTGATGGGGGCAACTTCTCCAACAGAAAACCCCGGGAAATTGTAGTGGTGGATGTAACGCTTGGTGGTTTCTTCGAAATCTTCCATGCCATCCATTATCTGGGCATCGCCAGATGATCCTAATGTAACAGCGGTCAATACTTGCGTCTCGCCTCGGTTGAACAAGGCCGAGCCATGAGTGCGCGGCAAAACTCCGACAGCGCATGATACCGGCCGGGTTTGTGTCAGCGGCCGCATATCCACTCGGCGCTCTTTTTCCAAAATATTGCTGCGGATAATTTTTTTGGTGATTTTATCAAGCGCCATTGCCACATGCGAAGCAACATTCAAATCTGTCCGGTCCTTTCCGCCTACGCTTGAAGCTTCGGCGGATCCGCCGTAGCCTTGCGCGAAGGCGGAATATTTTTCCATAGCCAGCATGATTTCGTCCCGGACGTCTGAAATTTGTTTTTCGCGCTGTTCCTTGGGAAAAGTGCCGAACATTGCCTGTTCCAATTTATCATAGGCCAAAGCTTTAACTTCTTCCAAAATTCCTTCATCAACTTTAAGCAGAGCAACTTCAACTTTTGGCTCGCCCACTTTTGCTTTTAGTGATTCCTGAAGCTTGATCAATTCCGCCAGATACGGCTCGGCAAACTTGATGGCCGCTGTCATATCTTCTTCTGTCACCTGGTTGGCTCCCGCCTCAACCATCATTATGTGCTGGCCCGTGCCAGACACGACCAGATCCAAATCTCCGGTCTTTCGCTGTTCATAAGAAGGGTTTGCCATAAAATTCCCCTCAACACGCCCGACTCTGACTGCGGCTATTGGGCCTTCAAACGGGATGTTTGAACAAACCAAAGCCGCGGACGCGGCATTGATTGCCAAGACATCCGGATCATTAACTTCATCTACGGAAAAAATTGTGGCAACGACCTGCACGTCATTGCGCATGCCTTCCGGAAATAAGGGACGGATCGAGCGGTCAATTAAGCGGCCGGATAAAATCGCCTCGTCCGTAGCCCGCCCTTCTCTTTTGATAAATCTTGAGCCCTTGATCTTGCCAGCGGCGTAAAGCCGTTCCTCGTAATCAACCAAAAGCGGGAAGTAATCCATGCCTTCCCGAATCGTCTTGCCCATTACCGCGGTTGCAAGCACCACAGTATCGTCTAATTTTGCCAAAACCGCGCCATTGGCCTGATTTGCCAATAACCCAGTTTCCAAGGAAAACTTCTTCCCGGAAATATCACTCTCTATTTTACCTGCTTTCATTTATAAACCCTTTGTTTCGCGTTTGTGCCAAAAAGCACAGAAGTTGTAAGAGAATGGAATTTAGAATTTAGAATCTGGAATTTGGATTTTGTATCCATATTCCATATTCCCTATTCCATATTCTAACCTCGTATAGCCTCTTTGCTATTCAAGCACTCAGCGAATTAATTGTAAAAGATAATGTCATTCCCGCAAAAGCGGGAATCCAGAACCAAAGAAATAGATCCCGGATCGAGTCCGGGATGGTCGACTATTACTTAAGCTTCAGTTTGTCGACCAGCTTCTCCCACCTTTTCTCGTCTTCTGCCTTCAGATAGCGCAGCAACCGTCTGCGGTTGCCTACCATCTTTAGAAGTCCGCGGCGGGAGTGGTTGTCTTTTTTGTGCTCCTGCAAATGCTCGGAAACCTTTTCGATTTCACGGGTCAGGATCGCAACCTGCACCTCTGGGCTTCCAGTGTCGTCCTTGTGGACCTGGAACTTCTTGATGATTTGCTCTTTTTCCTTTGGCGTTAACATGAAATTCTCCTTGTCACGAGACGATCAGGAAAAATCGTCCGTCGAAGTTAATTACTTTGGAAAAACAATTAGGCTTCCGAGATCCCTTAAATCTGCGTCAGAAATCAAATTTTTCTGCCGTAGAATATCTGCTAAACGATTAACTTTTTCATCCTCTTTGCGAAGCTTGGTTACCAAATCGCCTTGCAGATCGGCAAATTTATCAGTCAAAAAAGTTTTCGTAACCATCTGGGTTTGGATCTGTGTTAGAGTAGGCTCTAAATTTGATTCCCAAATCTGGCCAAAGGCCTTATTAAACAAATCCCCGATTTGTTTTAAATCTTTTTCTTCCATAGGAGCTCATTTTAACATGCCTTCTAATTTTTGTCTAATCCTGAAAGTATTACCATGCTTCAGCAATCCAAAATAAGATTGCATATTGTTTTCGTTAAATTTTTTGAACATTCTTAGCTTGGTCCTGGTCCAAATTTATCTGAAAGTATTTTAGCAAATTTTTTGAGCAAAAAGAAGAAGTCTCGCGAATCGCTCACGAGACTTCTCAAAAACTCCCGAGGTTCCAAGGGCTCAAAAGAGCAAAGCCCCAAGGAATCCAGGGCCTTACTTGCGACCGCCGAACCCGTCGTCGTCGCGCCAGTCGCTCCAGCCGCGGCAGACAAACACGCTGCGCACGCCGTCGCGACGGTAGAAGTTAGCGAAGCACCAATTACCGTCCGCGTCCTGCCAGCTATCCCCGTTGGAATGATGATCAGCGAATTCGGGGAAAGCCGCATTGATCAGGATCTGAACCTCCAGATCCCGCGTCAACCCGCGCTTGGTCCTAGTCGATTCGACTTTCGAGTCCGGCGTCTGCTTGCCGGGCTTGTACATTAGAAAGTCGAACTCCTCCCACTCTTCGCCACGGCTGGCGATGAGCGGCATGGTGGCAAGGACATCGCTCGGCCCATAGTGCCGCCGACCTGTAAGGTCGAGCAACTGCTGGCCCGTTCGCTTGCCGCGCTTGATCCGAACGTGGAAGAGCGCTTCGCTCTCGTTCTCGGAAACCTTCGTCGCTTGGAAGAACGAGTCGAGTGGCTCTGGCGTTGCGAGCTGAACGCGTTCGCTCGGCTCCACGACCGCCTGCCCGCCAACGAAGATCACCTTAGCATCCCGGTGCGCCAACACTTGGTCGACGCAGGGCGTAGAGAGCTTGTTCTCCAGCGCCTCGAACTGGCCGAATGTCCGGCCGCCGAACTTGGCCGGCTGAAAATCACCCGGACGGACGATATTGATGCCCATCCGATCCAGCCAGTCGAAAACCACCATCGCGTCATCGACCGTTCTGGTATTATGTCGCATTTTTGCCCTCCTTCGGACTGTTTGCCCGAAGAGCAACTGCCACTGCCCGTGGCTGTGGGATCCGAGTGCCGTCGGATGCGGTCTTTGGCTCCAACCATTTCAGGCCAAAATGACAAGCATTTAAATGCTTATTATCCTGAACTGAAAACAATATATTATATACCATTTTTGACATTTTGTCAATGCTTGCCTATTCTTACCTTAGTCTGACAATATTCTATTTATCGCATTGCGCGACAGAGCTAAATGACAGAAACCAAAAGCAAACTCCAAAGAATGTACCAAAGGTTTTTGGAATACCTGGAAATCGAGCGCAATCGGTCGCGCATGACTTTGCGCAATTATGATCACTACCTTAAGCGATTCGTTGAGTTTTCTGCTGTTCAAGGAATTAATGATCCCAAGGATATAGACCTTGAACTGATCAGATCCTATCGCCTGTTCCTCAACAGGCTTATGGACCATGACAAAAACCTCAAAGTCATCACCCAAAACTATCATTTGATTGCTTTGCGAAGTTTTTTGAAATATTTGGCCAAAATAGACGTCAAAACCCTGGCAGCGGAAAAAATAGAACTGCCGCGCACTCCAAACAGAACAGTTGATTTTCTGGACTCCGAGGATTTGGAAAGATTATTTGAAGCAACAAGCCAAGAAAAAAATAAACTTACTTCACTTCGAGATCGAGCGATCCTCGAATTTTTATTTTCCACCGGCCTTCGTATTTCGGAATTAATGAGCCTCAAAAAAGACAGCATCAATCTCAAAAAAGGTGAATTTACAGTGCGGGGCAAAGGCGACAAGCTACGGCTGGTTTTCCTTTCAGGCCACGCCGCTGAAGTCTTAAAAAAGTATCTGGACGCGAGGGATGACAATTCGAAAGCTTTATTTATACGTCATGATGAAAAAGAATCAGTCGAAAAGCAGATGGAAAGCCAAGATAAGAATATCCCAGGCTTGACTCCCAGATCGGTCCAGCGAATCATAAAAAAATACGCAAAACTCGCGGGCATCACAAAAAAAATAACGCCCCATACCTTGAGGCATTCGTTTGCCACAGACCTTCTTGCCAACGGCGCTGATCTTAGATCAGTGCAGGAAATGCTTGGCCACGCTTCCATTTCCACCACTCAAATCTATACTCACCTTACAAACAAGCGTTTGCGCGACATCCACGAAGCGTTCCATAATAAAAATCCGAAGCACTAAATCCTAAATTCGAAACAATATCCAAATTCAAAGCACAAATATCAAAACGTTTTGAGTTTTGAAAATTAGATATTCGGATTTTTTATGCCTCAAAGGGAACGGCTTCTTTACTAGCAATTTGTTGGCGCCACAAAGCGGCGTATAATCCGCCTTGCCGCAACAGCTCTTCGTGCCGGCCCTGCTCAACTATCCTTCCTTTTTCCAGCACATAAATCTTGTCCGCGTGGGCTATGGTAGAAAGCCTGTGCGCCACCAAAACGTTGATCAAATTTAATCGCGTTTTTTCGATCTGCCTGATAGTTTGAGTAATTTGCTCTTCAGTTATAGAATCAAGACTGCTTGTCGCCTCGTCAAAAATTATCAGATCCGGCTTGCGCAGCAAAGCCCTGGCTATAGCCAGCCGCTGTTTCTCGCCACCCGAAAGCTTAAGTCCGCCTTCGCCAATTTTCGTGTCCAAGCCCTCACCCCCGCGTTCGAGCAAGCTTTCAGCCGCGGCTGATTTAAGCGCGGCGACACAATCTTGATCGGATGCGCCGGGAGAAGCAAATATTAAATTCTCCCGAATAGTGCCAGCAAATAATTGCGTGTCCTGCGCCACCAATCCTATTTTGCTTCGATATTTTTCCAAATCCAAATCCTTGATATTAACGCCGCTGATTTTAATATCGCCGCCGGTCGGCTTATAAAGACCAACGATCAGTTTGACCAGAGTTGTTTTGCCGCTGCCCGAAGGCCCGACAAAAGCCACAGTCTGGCCCGCCTTAATCTGGACATCTACCTCGGTTAGCGCGAGGCTATCGCCGCTTCCGTATTTGAATTTGACTTTATCGAAAACAATATCAGACAGCTTTTCAAGAACTTTTGGCCGCGCTGGCTTCGGTTCTGGCTGGATTTTTTTGACTTCATCCAACTGCTCAAGGCTTGCCTTGGCTTCCTGATACTGCTGGGTTACCTCGCCCAGATTCGATAACGGGTTGAAAATCAAAAACGAATAAAACAACAAACTGAAAAATTCACCGAGAGTGATCGCGCGCAAAAAAATCAGGTAGAGCATCAAAAATAACAAAACCGACCGCAGGGCGTTGATAAGCGTGCCTTGGATAAACGACAGGCGCCTGATCAAAATGACTTTCTTCAATTCCAGCCGCAAAATTTGCTCGTTGACCGAATTAAGCCTGTTGATTTCCTGCTGTTCCAAGCCCAAACTTTTTACTAATTCCACGTTCCGCAATGTTTCGGTAGTGGAGCCGGCCAAAGCCGCAGTCTGGGCTATGATTGTCCGCTGAGTAATTTTGATCCTCCGGCTGATAAGGAAAGTTACTATGCCCAGAACGGGCATCATAAAAAAATAAACAGCCCCGATAATCCAATTGATCGTGGTGGCGTATACCAGCACGAAAATTATGCCGACCAATGAAAAAAACAGAATATTGATCGCGCTTTGGATAAAAAGCGATGAATCAGTCCTGGCTTTTTGCAGCTTGGACAAAAGTTCCCCGGAACGCTGGTCCTCAAACACGGAATAAGGCAAGGAGAATGAATGCGAAACGCTGTCAGCGTACATTCTTGCTCCCAGTCTTTGGGTAATCACATTCACGTAATAATCCTGGAAATTCTTAGCGACTCTCGACACCAGAGCAACACCCACAGCCCCAAGAAGGAGCAAACCAATCCCGTTGACGAACTGGGAACTTGAAAGCTCGCCGACCCTGGTGGCATAGTTGTCGATGATGAACCGAAAAATGAACGGATCAAACAGGGAGAAAATCTGGTTGATCGAAGCCAATATTAAGGCTCCCAACAGAATCTTTTTGTAATTTTTAAGATAAGACCAAAGCAGTTTCATAAAGGATCAGAAGAATTAGTTATTTCGGATCGCTACTTTAAAAGATTAGCATCAAGCCCTAAGAACGTCCAATTGACCTTTCGGCTGTACCCTGTACCCTAACCCCTGAACCCTATTTTTATGAGATCCATCTGGACTGGGGCGTTAAGTTTCGGCCTAATCAACATTCCCGTGCGGCTTTATTCTGCCACATCAGACCACGGGATTGATTTGGATATGTTGCATAAAAAAGATTTGTCTCCTATCCGCTACGCCCGGATTTGCAGGGCTGACGGCAAGGAAATTCCTTGGGAAGACGTGGTCAAAGGCTATGAATATGCTGACGGAGACTATGTTGTCCTCACGGAAGAAGACTTCAAAAAAGCAAACGTGCGCAAAACCAAAACCATTGATATCATTGATTTCACCGATGAAAAACAAATCGACTCGATTTACTATGAGAA
>JACQHB010000014.1 GCA_016199215.1 Candidatus Doudnabacteria bacterium
TGCTTGCCACCTCACCGAGGCGTATCGCCGGCTGCTGCGTCCTTCTTAGGCTTAAACTGCCAAGGCATCCACCATACACCCTTAAGTGTTTAATTAGATTTTTTCTTCAGAAAAAATCGTCCTGAAGCCGGCCTTCCATGGCCGTGCTGAAGGACCTCTTGAAGAGGTCCCTCGCTTCGGCGCTGAGGCGCCCAGCTCGGGACAAAAATTTCTGAAGAAATTTTTGACTAGCAATCATTGACTGCTATATATTTTGCCCCGTTTACAATTACGAGGACTTGGATTCAAACATATTCGGAAAGCATTTCAGCTTCCGGTCCAATAAGCGCCTACCAAGGCCTCATCAGCCTTATACGCTTAAAGACTAAAAATATGTTTCATAAGATGCCGGTAGGTTGTTAAGTTGCTACCTATAATGTTCACAATACACTGCTTACTTTCAGAACCTGCTTAGAGTCAAGCTATGCGGTGAAGCAGTGAATTCTGCACACTATGAGGTTATAATGAGATTTATGAGGTTTGTTTCAAAAGGACTAAAAAACCGCCTTTCGGCGGGCCATTTACTAGGCACAACTTTAAATCGTGCTAGTTCATGTGACCGCCTTGATTATGACTAAATGTAAGATTTTTTCCATAAGGTAAGCCTTTTTATCGCAAAAACCTTTTTATTTTATAACTTTAAACCAATTATAACTTTTTTAAACTACCCTGTCAAGTGCTTCGTCAGTAATTTATAATGCAACAAAATACTGCCTTGGCTGTTTAATTTCCTAATGCCAGCTAATTTAAATTTTTGCGATTGCTTAAACCTCTTCAGTTCAAATAAGCCAAGACCTTGTCCAAAAACTATTGGCTCAATGGTTAAATACAATTCATCAAGCAATCCGCGCTGCAGACAAAAGCTGTAAATTTTCTGACCGCCCAAAACTGCAATTTTTTTATACCCAAGCTGTTTGATCAAATCAATCAATTTAACTGATTTAGGGTTGACAAATAATGTTTTCAAAGTTTTCCGATTGGTCCTTCTTGCCTTGCTCGTCAAAACGATGCAGTTTCTTTTTAATAAAGAACTTTTCGCGATTTGGTAAGTTGCGTGGCCGACTAAAATAACATCACTCTGATCCAAGAATCTATGCAGGAACTTTTTATCTTCGAGGCTTGTCCAAGTTGTGTTCTGCCCAGGATGAGCTGCAATACGACCATCCAAAGTGACTGCGGCAACGGCACTAAAAACTGGCTTTGCCATGCAGTAAATACTTAGAATTAATTGGCAAACCTTCGGGAATAATTTTTTTCTTAACTAAAATATTTACCAAATTGTTCATTAATAAATAAGCCGCGACGATGCCTAAGGTAAACAACAGCCTTTCTGCGGCAACGACCGGAATCAATCCTAGCCAGACTATTTTTGGCAGGGCAAAAGCATGAATCCAAATAGCTCCGCCTACCGCATGCGCAGTAAATGTCGCCCCTAAACTTTTCACTAATATGGATTTATCCTGCCAAAAATAACAAGCCACGGGAATTAGCCAATAAAGAGAAAAGAACCAAACAGAACGGCCCACAGGGCTTAAGTTAAAACTTACTATTGCTAAAAGCGGAATTAAAAAATTCCATTTTGTTTTTCGGGCAAAATAAATTGTCGCAAAAATCGGCGGGATAAACCGAATAAGAGTTCCTGCATCATGTGTCTGTCCGCCATGAATTAAAAAATTGGCTGCTTCCATCAATAACACTGAAATCGCGCCAAAAATAGGACCTAAAAATGCTCCGGCAACTGGGGCAAAAGCGTCAAAACCGGTAAATGAGGCTTTTGATCCGGCAAGGTGGGTCAACTTAATTTGCATTGAAATTAAGCCCAAAACCATAAACAGTATTATAAATACAACTGTTTTTTTGTTCAACTCCATATATTTCTAAATTAATTCACCAGTCTTATTATACACATATTATACTCCCAAACAAAAACAATGCACACTCGTCCGGTTTACTCCCGATCCGAACGAGTGTGCTCTCCTACTTTGCCAGCGCCTTAAGGATCTTAAGGTACATACTCTCAACGATCCGGCGCTGTTTCGCTCCAACATTCGCGTAGTTGTCAATGCCAGGCGCGGCGTTGACTTCAATCACCCGATACCCTCCGACCGGCTGTTCCAAAGACCATTCAACCATGAAATCAACACCGCAGTAGCGCAGTCCCATGTCGGAAACCAGCCGGACACACAGCTGTCGGAACGTTGGGTGGATTTTTTGCGTCACATCCACGGCGTCGCCCCCGGACGAAAGATTGCGGTTGTCCAGGAGTGTGACAACCTGACCTTTGGCTGGAACACTGCGCCGAGTCATCCCTTGACGCTTAAGATGGCTGGTGATTCGAAAATCTGCCTGCTTAATCGCCGTATCACGGCCCGATCGCTCGAACTGCTCCTGCTTTTGACGCAACAGGCGTGAGATCGTTGACCGACCGTCGCCCACTACTTGCAAGGGGAGTCGTTCGTAGGCTGATATTACCTCACCGTCCAGCACTACAACTCGATAATCGCGACCCAAGGCAACCCTCTGAACCAGGAACACGCGATCTTTTTTACAGATCGCTCTTGCCGCCTGGAAAAACTCTTTCCGGTTGTAAACTTTCGCCACGCCACTGCCCTGACTTAAGCTGTTGGGCTTCACTACCACTGGAAAACCCAGTCGCTTAGCATAGGCGTAGGCAGCGTGGAGGGACAACCGGCTTCTGATGGTTTGAGCCCACTCTGGACTGAAAAAAGCCCTCCCTTCGATTATAGGGTATCCCATCTCTGCCAGAAAAAAATTCGCATAGTCCTTATCCTTGGCGATTTCCGAAGCGCCAAGACCATTGAGGTCGAAGTTCGTTCCGCGAAAGTAGCGCTTCCTGCCGTCAGGCAACGTGATTTGGCCAGCATAGCCATAATGCGGCTCTACCTTAACCTTGACCCCGGCAAGGCTCGCCAATCGGGCAAGGATTGGCGTTGCGAATGCTCGTTTCATTTCTTTTTCCTCCTTATCGGAATTTGTTGGAAGAGCGGACGATAAAGATCATCTTCAAACCGAATCCGAAGCTCGCGACTATTTGTGTGAGCATTAAATTCTACCATTGCATCTGTGACTAAAGCAAGCGGACAAGTTTCCGCGGCTTCCCCCATTGCTAAAACCGCTGCCGAAGCTAAACTGTCCGCGACATTCGTTTTTGTCATTTTAAGTTTGCGTCCAAACAAATCCTTCTTCCCTATATAATTACGCAATCCTCTAAATCCGGCATAACTTAAAGCAACTCCGGTAACACCAGCGCGCAAAGGAAAAATCCGGCTGTCTGTAATTAATATTCCCAAATTCTTTAATCGGTAATGTTTCAATAAGCTTAATCTTAACTGTTTAGCCGTCCCGTAGCAATCTTTTGGCCATAAAATAAAACCGCCTCCTTCAGCATTAGATTCGTCAATGCCGGCATTAGCGCACCAATGACCATCCTTTAACGTCAAATAACACCACCTAGTTCTAATATATTGCTCGCTTTCCTGTTTGATCCATTTAGTTTTGTCCTTCGGATTATTTAAAGCAACCCTGCGCCCTTGGGACAATGCGACTATTTTGGAAGTTATAACAATGATGCTTTTATCTTCAACCTTCGGTAAATAACTGATAATAAACTCTCCCAAAGGCTCACTGGTTTTAAAAATTCTGGTTTTAACGGGAGTGATTAACATGCTTATTCCCCTATTAATTTCAAAAACTCTTTTTCATTAATAATCTTAATCCCTAATTTCTGCGCTTTCTCATACTTTGATCCTGGATTTTCTCCGACCACCACATAATCTGTATTTTTTGAAACCGAAGAGACCCAGTCCCCTCCCGCTTGTCTAACAGCTTCTTTAGCTTCCTCCCTGCTCATTGACTCAAGAGTACCTGTAACCACTATGCTCTTGCCCGTTAGCGGAGTCTTGCGGACTTTGATAGTCTCAATTTGGATTCCGGCTTTGATCAATCTCTCAACAAATGACCTATTTTTCCGATCGGAGAAATAGGCCACTATGCTTTCCGATACGACAGACCCGATGTTTGGAATTGCATTAATCTCTTCTGGGGTGGCATCCATCAACTTCTCAATCGATCCGAGTCTTTGAGCCAAATCAAAAGCTGTTTCTTCACCAACATGGGTAATTCCCAATGCGTAAATAAATTTAGGTAATGTCACTTGCTTGCGGGCCTGGATGGAAGTGACGATGTTCTCTGCTGATTTTTCACCGAACCGCTCCAGCGATTGGATATCCTCTTTTTTTAAATAAAATAAATCCACGACATCTGAAATCAAACCCTCTTCTTTAAACCGTTGAAGAATCTTAGGGCCAATGGTGTATATATTAAAAGCCGAAACAAAATATTCCATGTAACGAAGATTTTTGGTGGGGCAGCTGGGGTTTGGGCAGTAATAATCGACGCTCTTTTCTTTTTTCGAGCCGATAAATCGGCTGACTACAGTCTCCTTGCAAACTGGGCAAGCCTTGGGCATAAAAAACTTCTTTTCCTTCCCCATGCGCATTTTTGGCAGGACCTGGACCACATCCGGGATCACATCCCCTGCTCTTTGAATAACAACCGTATCTCCGATTCGAACATCCAAGCGCCTGATTTCGTCTTCATTATGCAAAGTGGCCCGGCTAACCGTAGTTCCTCCGACAAACACTGGCCGAAGCATTGCCACTGGCGTCAGTTTTCCGCTTCTTCCCACATTTACCATAATTCCTTCCACCACTGTTGTGGCCTGCTCCGGGGCAAATTTAAACGCAATCATGCCGCGGGGCGCTTTCCCGACCACTCCCAACCGCTTTAAAAAGGCCAAATCATTGACAGAAACCACTATACCGTCAATGCCAAACGGCAGCTTGTCCCTCATTTTTTCCACTTGATTGTAAAACTCAAAGACTTCGTTAAGATTTTTGGCATGTTTTTCATAAGTCGAAATCCGAAACCCGAAATCCTTTAATTTTCTATGAATCTCCTCATGTGTCTTCTGGCCTAAGTCTGTAATCAAATCGTAAGCATAATACTGCAGTTTGCGGGAAGCGGTTATTTTGGGGTCCAGCTGTCTTATTGATCCAGCAGCGGCATTTCGGGTATTAGCATATAACGGCTTTTCCTCCTTCTCTTGCTGTTTGTTTAAAAATTCCCAAACTTCTTTGGTCATAATTGCTTCCCCCCGGACCTCAATATCTTTCTTTTCAGGCAAATACAAAGGAACTGATTGGATCGTTCTCACGTTTCCGGTTACGTTTTCCCCAGTCTCTCCGTCTCCCCTGGTAGCGGCCACATCAAAATTGCCTCGTTTATACCTCAAACTGACGGCCAACCCGTCAAACTTAAGCTCGCAAAAATAATCAAGCCTTATCCCCGGCAGAAGTTTGTTGATCCGCTCTTCCCAATCAATCATTTCCTCTTTGCTGAAGGCATCCGTAAGCGACAGCATCCTTGCTTCATGCCTGATCTTTTCAAATTTATCCAAAGCCGCTCCCGCCACTCTTTGGGTAGGAGAATTAGGCAGCCTAAACTGTGGATATTTAGCCTCAAGCCCAACCAACTCCCTGGTTAAAGAATCATAAATTTGATCAGTAATCCCTGGGTCATCAAGCACATGATAGCGATATCTAAGCTCATTTATTTGCGCCGAGAGCTTCTCTATTCTTTTTTTGGCTTCAGCTTGGTCCATGTTTTGACACTAATGTTTTAATATCGTAAAATCAAGGTAAGAAAACTCTGCAGAAATAAATAACAACTTAAATTGAGAGATGAATCCCGTTAGAAATCAATTTTTATAACTGCTGGCGGAATATCACTCTTGAGAGTTTAACCGATACAAATATCAACATTAAGCCAGAATTTCTAACGGGATGAAATATATTAAACCCCATCTATCCCCGGAGTTAAGAGCTCAAATCACACCTTATTCGAGGCGGGATAGGAAGTATACGGCAGCCGGGGTGTTTTTTTTGCTGATCAGCATAGTTTTATTGATCAATCTGTTGCCGAAAACCAACAAACCATCCCTTACTAATAATAAAACAGATTCAACGCTTGCACAATCATCCCAGGTCCAAACTGAACCGGAAAAACAAGTATTGGGAATGGCCACTAAAGAAGAGCCGGCGCCGGAATTCACTTCATATACCGTCAAAAACGGGGATACTTTGTTCAATATCAGCCAACAATACAATATCAAATGGGACCTAATCGCCCAGCTCAACGGCCTTTCTGAGCCTTTCATCCTTCATCCCGGACAAAAGCTGAAAATCCCGCAAGCGACAACCAGCAAGGTTCCAGGCAAAATCTACACTATAAAGCAAGGCGACACGCTCATCAGCATTGCCCGAGCGTTCAACGTTACGGTTGATGACATTATCGCGGTCAATCCAAACCTTCAAAAATCTGAGTTGATAACAGTGGGACAAGTGATAAAGCTCCCTTAATTGGAATATGGAATCTGGAATTTAGAATTTGGAAATAATCCAAAACCAAAACGCCAAAATTGGCGCTTTTTTAATCCATATTCAATATTCCGTATTCTATATTCCAACCTACTGGGGCACTGTCACGTTGATCCTTCTCTTATAATTATCCTCAACCGATGAACAATCAGCGCCAGTCCCGCTGCAGCCGGAAGAATCAACAGTAGGACGATCAGGAATACCCTGGTTCGTATTCACCTCAACAGTCGCGTCGCCAAACGAAAATAAAGTTACCTTCATTCTGCCTTCAGACCCGCTGGCTACCGGCTGAATGCTGATCGTTTCCGTTGACCCCGGACTTGCGGACCCGTTGCCCACTGAAGCGCCGGTAATTCTGGCAACTGTGACCGTAACCCCAAAGCCTCCTGATTTATGGGCTACGCTTAAATAATTATACGGGTAATTAGAAAGGTCGATATCCCCGTTTATATCGTTTGGGTCATAAAGATAAAAACTGTAATTGGTGTTGGCGGCCAAGCCAATAGTCGCGGCTCCATAATATTTGCATGTCTCCACTCTAGAGCTGTTTCCTAAATTGCCTCCGGTTTTGCCTGAAGCGCAATCAGTCAGGGAAGCGCTGCGTTTGATCGCCCAAACCCCCTGCTCCCCTCCGGTTTCAGCCGCTCCTATCGCCGGTTCAGTCAATATTACGGCCCGCGTTGACCTGATTTCTTGTATGGCAAAATATCCCACGCTTAAAGTGATTAAGGTTATACCGGACATGACCAAAAGCGCGATTAGCAGGGTCACCCCTTTTTGGGAATGTGGAATCTGGAATTTGGAATTTGGCCGCAGCCATTCTATATTCCATATTCTATATTCCATATTCCTTTTTTTGGCTATATTTTTTTTCATGGCAACCTTGAAGGATATGCCCTAACCGTAAACGTGCTTTGCATGTTAATTTTGGCCTTGTCCGTGTCTTTTTTGCCGTAATTGGAAACCAGCTCCAAAACAATCGTCACGCTTGGCTGCTGGTTTACTGTCGGCGGCCTCGTGGTAGTAAGCGGATTGGTGTTTGGGGAGACGTAAAAAGCGACATTGGCAACAAGAGTTGAGGATGAATTCAGCGCGGTGGTCCCGGCAAGCTTAGTAAGCATCAGTCTTTGGCTGTCCAGGTAGATCCGCTCTGCCTCGTTCATCTGGTTTTTTATATAAATTTCATTCGTGACGCTGGCGATTCCCCCGGGATAAGCGGCGTAATCTATGTCGCCATTGCGGATTTCTTTGGCCAAAAATTCCATGATAAATCTGGCGTTTTGGGTAACCGCCCTCTGCGACCGGGTTTTACTGTCCAGCTGGAGGACGGAGACATAAACGCCCAATACGGAAGAAACAACAAACGCGAACACAGCCGTGGCAACAATAGCTTCAAACAAGCTGAATCCTTGTTTGGAATCTGGAATCTGGAATCTGGAATTTGGCCGCAGCCATTCCATATTCCATATTCTATATTCTATATTCCTCATTTATAGTCCTTCCAGTTAGTCAGATGCTCTTCTGCCACAATCTTGCAGTTCGTGGTTTCCGGATCCTCATTCGTCATAACAGCGCAGTTTTTTCCAACCCATCCCACGATGCTTTGGACGATCAATTCGGAATTGGAATTTTGGGCCGTATAGGGAGCGGCCGCGTTTTCGGAAATTTTTATTTTGCGCGCGTAAAGCATTTTGCCGCTCGAATTATGGCTGTAGACTCCATCTGCCTGCAAATATAAGCCGAAGTTGGAATTATTATCTAAATCCCAGGCTTTTGCTTCGGAATCGAATTCGGCGCGATAAGTCCCTGTCCTGACGCTGTAATTGTTATACGGGGGCACGCCGTCATAAGCTCTCGCGAAGCAAAGACGCCCGCCAAGATCAGCGCAGGATGATAAATCCCAAGGAGGATTCCCCTTCGCATCCGAAGCCAACCAATTTGAATCTCTCATCATGCGCACAACCTCAATCCCTTCCCTCGCCAGGCTGGTTGCCACAATCTGGCTGAAACTGCGGGAAGAGGAACTTAAGGCGTAAATAGCCAACGCTACCCCTCCGGAAAGGGCTAGCGTTAAAAGGAATATGGCAAGAATGGTTTCAATTAAAGTTTGCCCTCGCTGCTTTGGGATCATGGATCAGTTTAATTGATTACCTGGACTTTCGTTGCTTGATATTGTCCATCCACGGGATCAGCCGAATAATAAGCGACGATCTCGTCTCCGGGCTTAAAATCAGTAAGTTTTGATTCGATTAAACTAATCGTCCCATCTTTGGCCTCGACTTGCTTCACAAGTTTTGTCGAAGAAGAGGTTATGATTGTCTTTTCTCCCTCGGAATTTAGGAATATTTTATCTCCATCCACTCTCACTACAGATCCCAGCACGAATTTGGGCATTTGAGTCTGCGCTGACTGTTGGGGGTTATTGTTTTCCGAAGACGGTTTTTTGCTCGAAAGCATGAATGCCGCCGCAAGCAAAATCGCTAAAATTCCGATTATTCCGGCAAATTTTTTATTATTCATAAATTTGTTTAATTATAAATTTATTGCAAGGTTTGGCTGGCTGACGGCGAAATGTTTACGTCATACCCCGGCTTGTTTGCCGGAGTTAAAGTATAAGCGCCAGCCGAAACTGGTCCAATGTTTGATAACGGACCGGTTCCCGTTTGGCTAAATCCGTTAGGCCCGGTTAAAGTCCAAGAAACGTCGGATGGAACGCTGACGTTGATGTAGCCAGATTTAACCCGGCTAAAATTAGCCGAATCGCATAGCGTGCTTGTGTAGTAGCTGTTTGCCATGTAAGCGTTGACAAAAATGGTGCCGATCCCCGAATGGCTTGCCAAATTTACATCCGCTTTCCAAGTCCCCCCTCCCTGATTGACTCCAGTGTACCAAATTACGTCATCGGTTCCTCCTGCTTCTGACCATGCTTGAAACAAAACGCTGGTCGCGTTCGCCACGCCATAAGCGTAAGTCGATCTGGTTCCCGTGGTGGCATAAGTAACATCCCCGTCCGGTCCGGCTGAAGAACAGGAAGGAACAGCGGGGGGCGCCGGCCCCACGTTTACCGTCACTGAATCAGACACAGTATCGCCCTTCAACCCGGAACAGCTTACGGTATAAGTTGTACTGGAAGTCAGGTTGCCCGTGGAAATTCCCGCATTAGACGTGCCTGTCCATCCAGTGGGGGAAACCGAGCAGGACGTGGTGGAAACAGAAGTCCAGCTGATGGTGGCCGCGGTGTTATACGTTATGGTTTGGGCGGCATTTGATCCGTTGGCTTTGATATCCGCGTCAGCGCGGCTGACTTTGTAAAAATTGGCGGTATCGCAATAAACCGCGGAGTGATCGGAATTGTAAAGATAAACGACCACATTAATCAGCCCTTGGCCAGGATGGCTTGCTAAAATAATATCTCTGGTCCAAACACCGCCTCCCTGATTACTGCCCGCTGCCCAAGTTTCATCATCCGTGCCCCCTGCTTCAGACCAAACATGAAACCTTACCATTGTGGCATTTGTAATTCCATAAGCATAAGTCATCCTTGTCCCGTCCCCCACGTAAACATAGTCATTGTCAGGACTGGCATAAGAGCAGGTGGGCGTCGGATAGCGGATATGAATGGTGGTCGCGGGAGTTGCTTCTCCAATCCAGCTTCCGTTGATCACGTTGATTACCTGCCACTGAAATGTATAATTGCCCGGGGTTGTGGGAGCCGTGATGTTAAACGTAATCGTCGCTACCTCGCTTGTCCCTGTTTTTGGAAGCAAAACGCGATTAATGCCCCAAGTGGTGTTATTAGCCGGGTTTTGGGATCCCAAATAATATCGGGTCGGGTAGGCAGGTCCGTTCCATACGATATTTCCGGTGTTTTTCATTTTAATGGTGGCGGAGGCGGTTTCCCCGGGATTTAATATCGTCGGGACCGTTTGGGATATGTATTGAGCATCCGCCGCGGCCCAAGCTTTGTCTGCCGCGAACAATCCGCCGAGAACCGCCAGGCCCATAAAAATTATTATTTTAGTTTTGTTGTTCATGAATTTTGAATTTCCTATGGCGCCACTTCCCTGAAATCAGGGGCTGTTCCCCTGCCGGTCTTGCAAAGGATGGGGCCAAAGCTTAATCCCTTGGTCCTGGTGGCTGAATCCGTATAATTAATTGTAGCGCTGTTGGAACAAACTTCAAACTGGTCAGCGCTTACTGACTGGAAAGTCGTGTCAAA
>JACQHB010000003.1 GCA_016199215.1 Candidatus Doudnabacteria bacterium
TCCTTAACTGCTCGTCTAGTTGACGCTTCTCTGCTTCTGTTAGTTGACGCCTAGGCTCTTCATCTGGCAACTCAAAAAGTCTTTCTTTAGGCCCCGTTTGGATAAAGTTTCTTTCTCTAGCCAGTGAAAGTATTTTTTGTTCCTCCGTTAAAAAAGCTTCTGCTTTCTCCTCTTCTGTTTCTGACACCGTCAAAACAAAATTTCTGCGGCTCTGTTAAGTCGCTTAAGAATTATTTCCTTCCCCTCTGACAAAGCGCCAAAAACATCCATGATTTCAAACGGCCCCGGACTTGCATCCAGCCCTGATAAAGCGACGCGCAACGGCCACAGGGCTTCTCCAGTTTTCATCCCCTGTGATTCTATGAACTGTTTGACTTCCCTTTCAATGCTTTCTTTGGCAAATTTTTCAGAAGGCAAAGTTTGCAAGAAGTTTTGCAATTTTTGCAAATTGTCCAGGATTATTTTCTTATCGGATTTTTTCCATATTAATAGCTGGGGGTCGTATTGCGGGTCCTCAAAAAAGTACTTGACTCTCTCCCCTACCTCGGACAGCTTCTTAAGCCTCTCCTGCTCGAGCAGTAAAACTTTCTCCAAAAAACTTTTGGGATAATTTTCTGTTTTTATCCCTGCTTTAACCAAGAACGGCACTACTCTGGCAAACAATTCTTCAATTTTCATGTTCCTGATATAAAGCCCGTTTATCCAATCAAGCTTATCAAAATCAAGCACTGCACCGGACCTGTTGATTTTCTCTAAGGAAAAAGATTCAATAAGTTCACGCAAGTTAAAAATTTCTTGTTCTGTCTTCGGGTTCCATCCCAAAAAAGCAACAAAATTCAAAAGCGCTTCCGCAAGATACCCTTTTTCCAAAAAATCTTTAACCGCAACGTCTCCTTCGCGCTTTGAAAGTTTCTTGCCTGATTTGGCAAGAATATTCGGTGGGTGCACAAATTGCGGCGATTCCCAGCCAAATGCCGAATAAAGCAAAATATGCTTGGGGGTAGAAGGTATCCATTCCTCACCTCGAATTATGTGCGTAATGTTCATCAAGTGATCATCCACAACCACTGCCAGATGGTAGGTTGGGAATCCGTCCGACTTAAGCAGAACCTGGTCATCAACATCATTTGTTGAAACTTTTATTTCGCCATGAACTAAGTCAGTGAATCGAACAACCTGGTCAGAGGGAACGTTTAACCTTATCACATGAGGTTGGTTTGAAGAAAGTTTCGATTTGATTTCATCAGCGGTTAAATTCAAACAATGCTTGTCATATTTTGGAGGCAACTTCTTCTCCTGCTGTTCCTTGCGCGATTGTTCCAGCCGCTGTTCTGTGCAAAAACAATAGTAAGCATGCTTATTTGACACCAATTCTTCAGCATGTTTCTTGTAAATGTCCAGCCTCTCCGACTGCAGATATGGGCCAAGCTCTCCCCTGCTTTTCAATCCATTGTCCCAATAAAATCCTTCGTCAGGAGTAAGCCCAAAATCAGTAAGTGTCTGGACAATATTTTCCAGCGCGCCGGGGACAGTGCGGGCCTTGTCCGTATCTTCAACGCGCAAAATAAACTTGCCGGAATTTTTCCTGGCCCATAAAAAACTAAAAAGCGCGGTGCGCAAACCCCCAATGTGCAAAAAACCTGTCGGTGATGGAGCAAATCTTGTTCGAATTTCCATAACTTTATAAACTTTTAACTTTATGAACTTTATAACTATAAACAATGGCTATAAAGACCGGTATCGCGTTCCACATCCTTTTTATCCGCCAGGGCTGGGTAATCAGCCGCCAGAGCCACTCAAGGCCCATATAATGCATAAAATCGGGCGATTTGGGCCTTTTTTTGGCTATATAGTCAAATGTGCCACCCAGACCTAGGGCCACTTTTACATTCAATTTTGAAAGATTTTGCGCTAGCCAGGTTTCCTGCTTCGGAGGCGAATAAGCTATAAGCAGTATATCAGAATTGCTCCCGGCTATCCCCCCCGCAAGTTGGTCATCAAATGTGTTGCCGGAAACAATTAAATTTATTTTCAGTTCAGGAAATTTTTTCTTAAGTTCGATCCCTGCAAGAACCCCGACCCCGTCTTCACCGCCAATCAAAGAAATCGAGTAACCTTTTTCGGACGCAAGCCTGGCGATGTCCCAGATCAATCTGCTTCCAGTAATCTGCTCTTTGATTTCTGATCTCACAAAACTAGGCTTGAAAATAATTGACGCGCCCGAATATATAACTTGCCAAAGGCATTCCAAAACTTTTAACTTTTCACTTTTAACTTTTAACTTCAGTAGTTTTGCCGCCCAAAGAATACCTATGCCGTCAGGCAATGACAGGTCAGCGCTGTTCAAAACTTTTTTGTAACTACTGTCGCGGGACGCGTAAACAATAAACTCCGAATACGTTGTTACAATCAGATGGGGGTTGCCTGAAGAAACAAACTCGTCTATCTTTTTCAGAGTTTCTTCTTTCGAAATGTTATCAACCAAAACCCCGGCAATATCAACTTTCATAAAAGTTTAACCTTAACCAAAGGATAATGATGTGCGTGATGCAATAAAAGTTTGCTTTCGTATAGCACAACTTTTTCAGCTTTGAAATTCAACTGGCTCAATTCATTGTTTGGAAAATTTTCAATCTTTCTATTCATGTTCATCACTTTATCAAAATGCATATTCGCAATTTTGACATGAGGGTAATATTCCCGATCCTGTCCGCCGGAGGCGGATCCGCCTATGGCGGAAAACGCTTTTTTCATTTTATCTTGCAAATTTTTCAACGCTTCGTTCGGCTTAAGAGTCATATGGATTTGGCTATGGAACTTGGCCAATTTGTCAAATTCAACCGGAAAAGATTTTTCCTCCTTCAAAATTTGCTGGAACAAATCTTTAAGCCTGGCCACTTGGTCTGTCTCAAGTTCGCCGAAAAAATTCAGGGTAATGTGAAGGTTGTCAGTGTTGACGTAATTAACAGGAAGTTTCCCTTGCAGCAACCGGCCTGTCAAGGATTTGATGTTTTCCGGAAACGGAATGGCGCTGAATACTCTCACGCGACGCTTTCCTTCTTTCGAGAATAAAATTCTATCAATTTCAGAAAATCAATCAATAGCTCTGAAAAATGCTCCCGGTAAGGGCTATACTTATCCAATTCTAAATCACCGAAAATCTTACCGGGTTTTATAGGATCCTTAGCTATATAATGATCATCATAATCACTGCCCTTGTCCAACTTTAGAGGGCCCTCCACCAAAAGCATAACCGGCGCGCCATTTCCTGCATTTTTCTTTTCACCCAGAGCGTCCTTATTGGTTCTCAGGCCGTGATAAGCGTACCTTTTTAAAATCAGATAAAGATCCTTAATAAATTCCTCTGGATTTGCTCTAAAAAACTCAGGACCAGCTATTTCCTCATATGGTTTCCGCTTGATAAATACCGCTAAATTAGATTGTCTTCGCTTTAATCCGAACGTATGAATATTTTTTAGAAATCCGGTTGGGACCGTTCCTTCAGGAGTCCGAATTTCTCCTGATGTAATATGAATTGCGGGTAATTCCAATCCCGATTCTGCTAAAAAAGCCATAACCGATTCGATGCTTAATTTAACCTCCGGGTTGCTTTCCAAAAGCTCGCGTGAAAAAACATCAAGTGGCCTTTGGCTTTTTTTTGCTTCTGGTTGACTGTCTGAGCCTGATTCAAACCTCTGCCCAGCAAGAGCACGAAATGGTCTATGCATAATTTTATTCCTTTTAATTATACCATAATTCTGCTAGAATTAATTCATCAAACCATGGAAATTAAGCGACAGCTTAAAAAGAAAAAAGACCCACATTTGCACTCAGCAGCTCACGTCTTGGCGGATGAGCTTTCGGTTAAGCTTTCTGACAAGAAACATTTCGGTTTTTACCTCAAAATGGCGCTCACCCATGATCACGATCTGCTTAGGAGAATCGCCGGAGAAGTTTTGGAAAGCAAGTCAGCCAAAAGGCCTGGCGCTTTATTCGCTTATTTGCTAAAAAAGAGTAAAGAAAAGCCTTCGACTCGCTAGTGCTCGCTCAGGCATCATTGATGGCTGAGCTTGTCGAAGCCATACCCATGACACTCAAAATAGTAACAGTCCCAGACCCCATACTTACAAAAAAAGCAGAACCGGTCAAAAAAATCGACCGGACGATTTTGAAATTGGCCAACGACATGATCGAAACTTGCAAAAAAGCAAACGGCGTGGGCTTAGCGGCGCCTCAAATCGGAAAATCAATTCGTCTCTGTATAATCAACTTGGAACACCTGGGTTTGGCGTCTTTTGCTTTAATCAATCCGAAAATCACAAAAAAATCATCGAAAAAAATCGAACTTGAGGAAGGATGCCTTTCCATCCCCGGAGTTTATGGCATAGTCAAGCGGCCGGAAAAAATTAAACTTAGGGCTACAAATCTGCAGGGAGAAGATAATACTTTGGAAACCGACGGCCTGGTTGCGAGAGTAATTCAACATGAGATTGATCATCTGGACGGAATTTTGATTACTTCCAAAATTATCAAAAGGACTGATCCAACAGAAAAAAAAGAATTAAGAGAATAACCAGGATGCGAATTATCTTTGTGGGCACAACTGGCTTTGGCATACCGACTTTGGAACTACTTACTACTCACTACCAACTACTGGCTGTTATTACCCAGCCCGACAGGCCTGTTGGCAGGAAAAAAATCCTCTCCTCTTCCCCAGTCAAGGTTTGGGCGCAAAAAAATAACGTGGCCATTGAGCAACCTGAAAGAATTAAGGAGCTAGAATTAAGAATTAAGGATTTGAGTCCCGATCTTCTTTTGGTAGCCGCCTATGGCCAGATAATTCCCAGGTCCATTCTCGAAATCCCAAAATTCGGGTCCGTCAATATCCACGCTTCGCTTCTCCCAAAATTTAGGGGCGCGACTCCCATACAAGAAGCGATTTTAAAAGGCGAAACGCAGACTGGAATCACGATTATAAAAATGGACGAAAAGCTCGACCATGGGCCAATCATCGCGCAGCAGACGCTAACGATTAACGATAGCGATAACTACTCTTCTCTGCACGACAGGCTTTCCCAAACTGCCGCAAAACTTGTCGTCAATACTTTACCGGATTGGTTTGCTCAAAAAATAAACCCGACAATGCAAGATGAAGCCGCAGCCACTTACTCCTCGACGGGTTTACTTGATTATTCCCTGGGCAGAATTGACTGGACCCAAAACGCGGAAATCAATAACAGGAAGATTCGGGCCTTAAACCCCGAACCCGGAACCTGGACAACCTTAGACGGCATAAACGTAAAAATTTTGGAATCAGACGTAGTTCCCGATACCAGGGTAGAGCTGCCGGGCAAAATTTACATTGACGGCAGCAAAATGCTGGTTAAATGCGCGGATGGAAGCCTATGGATAAAAAAAATCCAGCCCGAGGGGAAAAAACCGATGAGCGGGACTGATTTCATCAACGGCCTTAAAAAATCCGAAAATAAAATTTTCGTTTAGCTTATCTATTCTCTTTTTTAGTCTTTATACGTCTTTTAGCCGATCGTAGATTTGACGTATAAGGTCAGCTAATGCTTCTGCCGCCGTCAATATACAAAACCTGGCCTGTCATAAAATCCGAATCAAGCAGATACAAAATTCCTTTCGCGATCTCCCCAGCCCCGCCCCATCTTTCAAGCGGGGTGTTTTTCATAACTTCCTCGTTTTCCAGATCTTGTAAATCCGGCGGCTTAAGAATTGGCCCCGGCGCGACGCAATTTACCGAAACCTTGGGCGCTAACTCCTTTGCCAAGGATTTGGTCAGACCCACAATTCCCGCTTTCGCGACATTATAAGGAAGATAATCTTTATAAGGCTGGTCCAAAACTGACCAATCCGAGATCAAAACGATCTTTCCGCCGCTGTCTTTAATTTCATCACCCACGGCCTTGCTCATCAAGAAAGCGCTTTTTAGAATATCGTCAATATCAATATCAAAAGCCGCTTCATTCAAACTGTCCCAAGGATTCCTTTTGTATGTCGCGGCCATATGGACCAAGCCGTGAATTTTGCCGAATTCCCTTTTTGCTTCCTCAACCACCCTGGTAACGTCCCCGGCCTTCGAAAGGTTGGCCTGGACAAAAATCGCGCCTGATTTAAGATCCAAATCAGGCTTTTTGTGGAAATAAACCACAACCAGATTGGCGCCGTTTCGTGACAACTCTTCCCCCACGGTTTTTCCTATGCGGGCAGCTCCAGTTAAAATTATGGTTTTACCCGGAAGTTTCATAAGTTACTTTATAAATTACTCCGGCCTTGTCGTCGGAAACAAACATGTCCTGACCCTTAAAAATCACATCAACCGGACGACCCAATGAATTATTCCCTTGCAGCCAACCTGTGACAAAATCCTCTGTCCCTTCATAATTTCCTCGGCCATCCAGTTTAATCCTGACAAGCTTATAGCCTGTAGGCTCTGATCTGTTCCAGGATCCATGATAAGCTACAATCAAATCATTTTCCCAATCAGCCGGTCCAAATCCTTTGGGAATAAAAGCAAGACCCAGAGGCGCTGAATGCGCTTGCAAGTCAATAAAACTTGAGGCTTTATCAGAGCAGGGATCGCGAATATATTGGTTCTTGTCAAAATTTGAATCGTGAATACTTTTCCCGTAACAAATCGGCCAGCCGTAATCTTTCCCTTGTTCCAAAATATTTATCTCATCAGGGGGGACATCATCTCCCAGCAAATCTCGGCCCATATCAGCGCCCCACATTCTGCCGTCCTTGTCCCAAGTGAAAAAAACAGTATTTCTCAAGCCCTTGGCAAAGAGATTGAAGTCAGATCCGTCTGGGCTCATGGAATAAATCGCAGCCCTACGAGGGTTACCCTCATTGCAGACGTTGCAGGATGAACCTATGGAAACATAAAGTTTGCCGTCTGGGCCCAGCCCCAATGTTCGCGTAAAATGCCCTCCCCCTTCACTGGGCAAATCAGCTATCTTACGCAGACTGTCCTCGGAATAGGCGGCAACAGAAGAAACCCTATGCTCTTCCGCTATATAAAGAGCAAAATTGTCAAAAGCCAGTCCGTGCGGGTTGCGCAGGTTCCTAAAAATATCGTTTTGATTCCTGACAGTCCCGTCCTGAATCTCAAGAAGCGCGACAGCGCCATCTTTGGTTCTTGCAACCCACATATTATTTAAGGGGTCAAAAGCCAGGACTCTTGCCCCAGGCAAATCTTTGGCAAAAATTGAAATAGAAAATCCATCCGGAAGTTTAAGCGGCATCCCGGTTTCGTTCTTCCCGACCGGCTTATTCAGAATATCTTCAATCTTTTCCGTGGGCGGCTTCACTGCTGGCCAAACCCCTCGCAAATTGCTCCAGTAAAAAATCGCGGCAATCAGCGCGGCGCCGGCAATCAGCGCGACCGCTAAATTAAACAAAAAATTTTTCATCCGGTTAGAATTAATCACTTCTTGGCCCGGTCATATACGCCCATCAATCCTGATTCTTCCAACACATGCCCCTCCATCGCAGCCAAAAGATCATCTCTATTGCTTATCTTAACATCCGCCAAATTTTTATCCAAGGCGAAAAGCTTGAAAAAATACCGATGCTCCCTGTCAGGAGGGCAAGGGCCTGTATACCCTGTTCCTCCCGAAGTGTTATAACCAACGGTTCCTAAAGGCTCCGAATCTTGCGCGATTTTATTAACATTCACTGGAATGTCCCAGACGATCCAGTGCACAAACAGTCCGTTTATTTTAATCTGCGGGGGAACGTCAGGGTCCTCCATAATCAAGACGAGGGAAGCGGCCTGCTGCGACACGCCTGAAATAACCAACGGAGGGTTGATGTTCTGCCCATCGCAAGTGTATATTCTTGGAATTGGTTCCCCATAGTTGAACGCGGGGCTTGATAGTTGCATAAAAAAATCAATGAATATTTATAAGACCTCTTTCTAGGGCTTTTCTAAAACTATTTTTAATATAAATCAAAGACAAAGCAAGGTAAATTAGGCTAAGTAATAGGCTGATCATAAACTTAACAAGATCAAAATGTCCAGTATTAATAATTTCCCTTAATCCCTCAAACACGTAGCTCGTTGGGATAATGGCTGAAATTTTCTGCGCCCAATCAGGAAGGACGGAAACCGGATAATAGACGGCTGAAAACGGCGCGATCACGGAAACCAATGTCCAGGCCAAGAACTGAATCTTAGTGCCGTATCTTAATATCATGCCGGCGATAAAAAAACCGATAAACCACCCGCTGATTAACAAAAGAAAAACAAACGGAATCAAGTACAATCCGTAGCTTATGACTGAAACGTGGTAAAGAGCAAAAGCCAAAATGGCCGTAAACACAAGCCCGAGCAGAGCCTTAATTACTCCGTTTAGCAGGACTGCCGTAATCCATTCCCAAAAAGAAATTGGAGAAACGAAAATGTTCACCAGGTTATGGCTCCAGAATTCTTCCAGCAAATTTACCGAAATTTCTCCCTGGGCGCGAAAAATAATATACCAAAAAACTATCCCGGAAATTATAATCTGAACGACCTGGAAATTATTTGCCAATTTTTCCACGTATAATCCGGTTAGTCCCCAGACCAGCAAATCGATGGTCGGCCAATAAAAAGTATCCACTGCCCGATCGGGATTTTTTGTCAGCAAATAGCCGTATCGGAGTAATAAAGCGTAAATCCTTGAAAAGGTCATTTTTTGTCCTTTGCTTTCAGCAAAAAATAATCTTCCAGGCTCGGACGCTCGATGCTGATGTCGTCGTATTCAATTTTGAGCTGGGTTATGCCTCTCAAGAATTTTGGGATTTCCTTGTCTTTAATATCTACAGTGATGTGCCGCGCCGTGTCTTTTGCGAAGACTAATTTCTTTTTTTTGCAGTAGTTTTCTAAAGCCTGGATATGTCCTTCATCGGCAAAAAGGGTAACGCGAGAGATTTCAACTGTCCGCGCCAAATTCTCGGGCGTGTCGTCAGCGATGATTTTCCCTCGATTAATAAACACGACTCGGTCACAAAGCTCCTCAACTTCCGACATGTTGTGAGATGTAATGATAATCGAAACCTGGAACTGTTTGCGTTCATTCGCCAAAAAATCCCGGATAAAAGAAGCCACTTCCGGGTCCAGTGACGCGGTCGGTTCATCCAGAAGTAAAATCTTTGGGGAATTTATAAAAGATTTGGCAATATTCAGCCTGGTCATTTGCCCGGCTGACAAGTGCATGATTTCTTTGTTCCAAATTTCGTTTAATTGGAAAATCTCCTTAATCCTGTTTATCCTTTCGCGGCGATTGGGAATTTTATACAGGTAAGAGATGAAGTTCAGATTTTCTCGCACAGTCAAAAGCCACGGCAAACGAGTATAGGCGGAAGAAAAATTCACCTGCTCAAGGATTTCCGACCGGTTCTCCCATAACTCTTTACCGAAATACTTGATGCTGCCGCTGGTGGCAGTAGCCAAACCAAGCAGCATTTGCAACGTTGTTGTCTTGCCGGCCCCATTGGGTCCCAACAATCCCAAAATCTCCCCTTCTTGTAAGGAAAAAGAGATATTATCTACAGCCGTAAATCCGCCAACCGGCGGACCAAATCTCTTAGTTAGGTTTCGTGCTTCAAGAATGATCATGCGATAAAAAATTCGCCTCTATTAAGCGCAAGCTTATTGTCGAGCGAAGCGATCTGATCAAGACGATTAGTCTTGATCCAATGATCGCGAGCGATGACAATATAGGGTAGAATACCCCTGGGTTTAATACTCTTTATTATAAATCAATAGTTATCCGTTGGCTATTGTTATAACTTTAATATTAAGATGCTTCATGATCCAACCTTTTTATCGCTTTCTTTTTTTCGGATAAATCTATTCTGCTCTTCGAAACAGCGGACCGCAAAACCTGGATTGTCTGGTCGTAAGTTTGAGTATCAACCGGATAAGGCGTCGCGTCCTTGCCCCCGTGAGCGAAGCTGAATCTTGCGGGGTCCTCTCTTGACGCATCGGCGCCATAAATTACTTCACCCACCAGTGCCAAAGCCCTGATTGTTTTCGGCCCAACGCCTTGGGTCAAAAGCAGCTCCTGGTAGCTCTTAGGCTTGGCATCAGTTAATTTAAAAAGAATCTTTTCAAGATACCTGCTCCTGGAAAAATCCTCGTGGATTACAGGATGGTCAGAAGGTCCAAATTCCCTGTTTTCTAAATTCATTAAAGTCAGGGTTTCGTTGCCTTTTTGTACTGACAGCATCTGGGAAAATCTCGTTGAATGCCTGCGCAGCAATTCAATGTCTTTCATTACATTACGGAAGCTGTCATTTACGAGGTCAACCGAAAGGTCGCGATTCTTATTGCTGTCTTTGCTGGTCATATTGAGTTCTATTTTTTTGAAAAACTTCTGGGACGCGATCCCGGCGTGCGGCTCCTGTATCATGTCATGAACATTTTCCGAAAACCAATGGTATCTTCTCGCGGTTTGGTTTTCCGTGTTCATCCCCTGTTGAACAACGCTCCAGACGCCTTTTTTGGTAAAAAATAAGGAGTGGTGATAAATCTGGAAACCATCTTGGACAAGCGCTGAATCGACTTTCGCGCTCATTTTTGAATTATGCACCAAACTATTTGCGTAATTTTTCGGCAAATTCAATTTATCTCCCCACGCCATAACTTCATCCGGAGTTTTTCTTGAAGTCTTGCCTTTGCCGCCACAGATGAAAATCCCCAAATCCCTTTCCCTCCCCCTAATGGACTCCTTAAGCGCTGCTGTTAAAATCGTAGTTAAACCCGAGGCGTTCCAGTCAAAAGCAAGCACTGTCCCAAGCGACTGGAACCAAACTGGGTCAGAAATCCTTCTTATAAACTCTTCTGGTCCGTATTCTTCCACAAGCACCCTAACTATTTCCCGACCAAGCCGAACCATCCGCTGCCAAAGCCACGGCGGACACTTGCCGAAATCCAATGTAAATGTCGCAATTCCCCTATTCATAGATTCCATACCCCCCTTTTATACCCTTTGTCCCCCTTTTCTGAAAGCAAAAAGACGGCCAAAAACCGCCGCCATAGATATTATAGCAAAAATCCTGCCCTTCAAACAACCGTTTCAGATACAAAGCATTATAGCGGCAAAAGCATTGGCATCTTTCTTGGCCAAACTCTTGCTTCGGGGATGGTAAATGGTTATGCCGTCTGTTTTACTTCCTCATGTTTTCCGTCGTCACAGTTGCAGGTTGCCATGGTCTTGCCTTCCAGAATGCAAGCCTCGGTAGCACAGCTTTTCACGTTTTCAGAAACCGAGTTGCAAGCTGGACAAACAAAATGCGGGTTTGTTTCAGTCATATTAATTACATTAATTTGTCTTGATTATAGCAATTATTCGCATCATTCGCATGCTCTTCGTATTTTTCGCATCGCGATAATTTAAGGAACTCATTCTAAACAAAAACGAGCTTCCAATCTTATAAAAGAAAAGGAAACTCGCGTGTGGGCGGGTCCGTCCCAGTGGCAGGCCGGGACGGACCCCTGGTTCACCTCGGCAAAGGGAAGGATTTGTTGCGATGAGTTTGCGCGGCAATATGCTTGCATTGCCGCGGCGAAGGAAAGTGGGCGGCTCGCCCTTCTCGTCCGGGTGGAGGGTGGATGAGCCAAGACGAACCGCCCTGCCGCAGGCTGTCTCACCCCTCGTATGTCAGGTGTCAGGACAACCTGCGCTTCACAACGACGACGTTGCCGCTCCCATGGTCGACGGCAGTCCCTGCTCAGAGCGGCGTGAGCCAGCCAGGGATCAGCACCGGATCGCTGTCATCGCCCTGTGGTAGACCTTCATCGCGTTCCTTGCGCCTGTCGCTTCGTGGGCGCACTTCAGCTCGCCGTGAGGCGGGGTTCCCCAAATGCCGGTCATATCGCCTCCTTGTTGATCCAGGTGTATGATCCGTCGTTCCGCAGTAACTAGCGCAACTATCGCGCAGAGGCTGCAATTTTTGGGGGCGATTCGCGCGTTCAGTAATCACTGTTTTGCGAGACCTCGCGCAGTCTCATCTTTCTTCCTCCTCTCTCGATTATGGGGGCCCGACGTTCTGCGGGCCGACTGATTGGAGTTATTGTAAAACAGGAGCAATTGTAAGTCAAACCAGACGCCTACTCCCACGCATTAGATCCCCGATTTCTCTATTTGTTCTCTCCTTGGGGATGGAAAATAAACAAACAAAAAGAGCCCGAAGTATATACTCAGGTATATACCTGCGAACTCTTCCAGCAGGGCGGGCGCGACGAATGTCGCGCCCGCCCTCACGTCAGCCCTAGTCAGCGAACGGGTCAGGGTCAGGGAAGGGCTGGATGGACCTGCCCCTTCTGCACGGGCAGCTGCGCCCGCAGCTTCCCGGCCGATCATCCTCCCGGCAGTCCTCATCTGCCAAGCCTCGTCGACCCCTCGAACGACTGATCGCGTCATTCGCGACCCTTGCCAGCCGAGCCTGCTCGACCACTCTCCGATCCGCCTGGGCGCCATCAGCCATTGCTTCACCCTCCGGGGGCATTGTTTCCTCGCTACCGAATTGTCGATAGCTTAGGATAACTTTTTTTACACAACTGGTCAAGATTTGATGACAACCAAGCTCAAATCTATGTTAAAATAGGTCTATGCTCAAAACCATTAGTTTTCTGAAACAAAAAACCAACCATGTTATAGTTATTGTTCTCGTTATCGTCGGCTTTTTTCTTTATGCCAATACTCTCAACAACGAGCTGTTTTGGGACGACGACCAGTTTATCTTGCAGAACCAATACGTTCGCGATTTCAACTTTCCTAAATTTTTCTCGGAAAACGTAATAGCCGGAGCTTCCCAGATGTCCGATTACTGGAGGCCTGTTCTTCTTACGGTTTTTTCTTTTCAATGGAAAATCTGGCCGGGAAGCGAGTTTGGATTCCATTTTACGAATTTGGCTTTCCATATCGCCGACGCAATCCTGTTATTTTTTATTTTGCAAAAACTATTCAAGCGCCGCTGGCTATCTTTTTTTACTTCCCTGATTTTCCTGGCCCACCCTCTCCAAACGGAAGCGGTCAGCTACGCCAACAGTCTTGGAGATTCGCTTTCAGTGTTCTTTATGTTTCTTGGGCTTATTTTCTTTTTGCAAAAAAAACATTGGCTGTATCCTCTTGCAATGTTTGCTCTTGCCCTGATGTCAAAAGAAACCGCAATTATCTTCCCTGGGTTGGTATTATTAATAGAACTATATAAATACCATTTCGAGCGCGAAGCGCGAGAAATCGCTCCCAAGAGGGATCTTTCGCTAATCGCTCGAGATGGTCTGCAAATTTTAAAACCTCTCTCACCATACATTGGCCTTGCCCTCATTTACATCATCCTGCGCGCCACAGCGCTTAATTTCGCTGACAGCTTTAATCTTTACCACGGGGAAAACGTGTTCACTTCCAGCATATTTGTCAGGATTTTTACTTTTTTCCGGATTTTAACCGTTTATTTTTCCCTTTTTTTCTGGCCCAATGTGTTGCATATGGAGCGTTCAGTAGAAGTTGCCAAATTCTTATTTCAGACAGACGTAGTTTTAGGCGGTTTAATTTTTGTTCTGATTTTGACAATCGCTTTCCTGGGCAGAAAAAAATACCCTGTAATGGCTTTCGGATTTCTTTGGTTTCTCTTTGCCCTGGCTCCGACTTCAAACATTTTAGTCCCAATCAACGGTTTGCTCTACGAGCACTGGCTCTACGTTCCCCTCATCGGCATCGCTTTGGTAATTTTTGAATTAGGATCATCACTTGTAAAGAGATTTCCAATGCTCATAAAATTGGCGATCGCCATTATTATTGTCATTGTCGTGTCATTGTCATCAAGGACTATTATCAGAAACACTGATTGGCAGGATTCGATTCGATTCTATACCCAAACTCTTGCTTACGCCCCCGGAAGTTACCGTGTAATCAACAATTTAGGCATGGAGTACTCTGAGCGCGGAATGCAAGATCAAGCAAAAGTTATTTATTACAAAGCCATAGCCTTGGACGACAGAAATCCTGTTGCCTACCACA
>JACQHB010000015.1 GCA_016199215.1 Candidatus Doudnabacteria bacterium
AATACTGCAATACGAGAAAGTATTGCAGTATTTAATTCAAACTCTTAATCCATTTATCAAAAATTTGCTTCAGTTCTGTCAAATGGTTCGCTTCAATAAATGTATGTGGCGCTTTTTTAACGATATGAAGCTCTTTTTTCCCCGGCAATTTCTCAAACAGGATTTTTTGCTGTTCAAACAACTCGTCTTTATCTCCTACGACCAACAAAGTTGGCATGGTTAATTTAGAAACCTTGTCCAATAAGCTGTACTTCAGCAAATCTTGTTTAAATTGATGCCAATTAAGACGCTTGATTAAGTCTGGCCTCGTTGAGCTTGTCTCTTCTCGTATCCCGGTCTTCTCCCAGATTTTATATTGTTCAAGACGGCTGGTTTGATACTTTTTTATGATTAACTTACCAACAACCGCGGCAGCAATCGGGGCAAGAGCAAAAATTTTCTCAGGATATTTTTCCGCAAAGAGTCCGGCACACATACCGCCCAAACTATGACCGGCTAGCCAAAAGGGTTCTTGATACCAATTCTGCTTGCTTGACCAATTAACCACATCTTCGAGATCTTCGTAATAATTTGTAACATTAGCGTTTTCATATTTCCCTTCACTTTCGCCGTACGTATTCCTAAAATCAAAAGTTACGACGATAAACATATTGGCCAAAAAACTTTCAGCCATTGCTCTCACGTGCAATGATTCCTTAATACCGCTAAGCCCGTCCATAACAAAAGCAAGCCCCCTTGCTTTTCCTTCCGGCTGTTCGATTACCACGGCAATCTTCTGTCCGTTTCGGTTTTTGATAAATATTTTTTCCACGCTTATTCTCCTATTCGCTCGAATTAGAGATCATCAAGAAGCGATTTTATAAACGGCCTTATTTCTGGACTCAAACTATAAAAAACAGTTAAGCTTCTCTGCTCTTTATCTAAAACTTCAGCTCTAGCCATGATGTTCAAATGCTTAGAGGTTGCCTTGAAAGATAAACGGATGTGCTCAGCAATTTCCCCAACAGACGCTTCTTTTCGATTTTTCATCAGTTTCAAAATTGCCAGCCGCCTTTTGTTGGCCAATGCTTTGATTATCTGCTCCAAGTATTTCATATTAGCATTATAGCACTATTCGCTTATTCGCGCGAATTAGAGAAGATATTCCCAGCCAGGCTGCCAAGATTTAGTCTTCCGCCAATCTTCGGCGAATGCCTTGTCCCCAGCTCTTACCGGTTAACAAAACATCCAAAATCAAGCTGCGGCGCTTTATGCGAGACAATTGCAACAGTCTTGCCGCCAAAAATTAGGACGATGATGCTAACTTTGGGCATATTTTCGGTAGTGGTTAAAGACTTCGCGGGTCCCCCACGGTTTAATATCATTCGTGGAAAATCCCAGTTTACCAACATATTCATTTATTGTTTCAGCATTTTTTGCTTCGATTTCTAAATACGTTGGGAACTCAGAAAAAGTATCAATTTCGAAACGGACATCATCCAAGAGGTACGAAATACGATGCTTATGTAAAGGATAGCCAAATTTTTCTTTTAATCCGATCGCCAGTAGAAAATTTTTAGCTGCTTCGTAGTCACCTACAACTATATTTAATTCGTCAGAGGTTTTAACTTTGGTTCGGCTCAAAAGTCTTTTAAGAGTTAGTTCGGCTTCTTTTCCTTTCTTGCGAAGGCGAATTAATATTTCTTGCTGTGAAAAACTTTTATCGGCAAAATCAAAAGCAGTCCAGACTACCTCGCCCTCAAAGATATTCTTTGCGCCAAGACGTTCCAGGCGTTTTTTAACGTCCTTCGGATTTATCTCTAGAATTTTTACTTCAGTCTCTTTCATATCACTATTCTCCTATTCGTACGAATTAGAGATGCTTAACTTGCTCACGAACAAATAACTCGCAACCAACAGCATTAAATCCAGATACATCTCCGCGCGGACGGTGAATGACAAATACACGGTCATCACGATAAAAAACATCGCATAAGCGTACAAATTTATGGATAAAAAGTTCGGCGAAATTTTCCAATAATGCCAAAGAGCGGCAAAAATGCCTGCAAAAACGAATGGCGCGAAAACAAACGCTTTGGTCCCGAAATCCTGGACAAACGGAAACAGATAAGTCCCCGTGTTCCACCAGCATTTGAAAATTGCGCAAAGATCAAAATCCGATTTAAGATTATTTAGCCCAGGGATAACTTTTCCAAACAAATTTGTGAAGGGGTCAAGGGATACCCTGCCCTGCTGGATTGGATGAGTCTGATAATATTCGTAGGCGTGCAGTAAAGCCTGCTGATTGAATGATACGCCAACATAGATAGGAAGCAAGGCCTTAGCACCAACATTATATCCGCTTGAGTTAATGGACGTAACTCCTGCCAAATAATCAGCGCTACCATAGCTTTTGTACTGCCTATAAAACGGCACGGCAGCTAAGACCAAAACAGAAATCAGAAGAAAAACCGGATAAAATTTCAAGGCCTGTTTTAGATTCGGTTTTCTCATAAGCAAATACAAAGCCATAACCCAAAGGTCTACGAAAAATATTTGGGTGCGGGACGCAAATAATGTAAGACTTATTATCCCTATTATCCCTATTAAACTTAAATCCCAATGCTTTCTAAGCGAGAATCCTTGCCAAAAAAATAAAAAGAAAGATAGTGGAATGAAAAGCCTGGCAAACTGCGCCGCGTAATTGATCAATCCTGGAACCTGCTCATCCGCGACAAAACGGAACACGTCTGTATCAGGCGCAAGCAGGGGGAGATTGCCCGCTTTGAGCCGGAATAACGCAAGACCAACTAGAGAAATTATAAAAAGTCCATAGACGACAATTCGAAGCCGCTTTGCGTTAATGTCATTATCCGAAAATATTTTTGTCATTCCGAATTTATTTCGGAATCTGGTTTGAGATCCTGAAACAAGTTCAGGATGACGAGAAACTTTGATTATAACGCGGTCAAAAATATAAAATCCGAGAACAAACATGCAAAGCGAGACAATCAGGAGCAGCCAAAAAGCCGGGTACCAATCTTTTTCAAGCTCTGAAAGATGCAGTTGAGGTATGCCTAAACCAAGCATCCATGTGGAAAGCATCAACCATAAAGGGCTGAATTGATGCTTTTTATCGCGGATAAAAAGATAAAAGAATCCCGCGGCTAAGATTGTAAAAATAATGAATAGAATCATTTGAGTTTATAAAGTTATAAAGTTATAAAGTTTTTAAAGTGACTTTATAAACTTTACAAACTTTTTACTTTAAGAACTTTTAAGAGATTCAAACAAAGCCAATGTTTTTCTTGCGGTTTCCTGCCAAGTAAACTTACCAGCCTGCCTTATCCCCCGCTCCCCCATTTCTCCTCGTAATTTTCCATCGGACAAAACCTCAAGCAGTCCCTCCGCAATCGAATCAACTGAGTTCGGATCAACCAGCTTCCCAGCATCCCCAACCACTTCAGGCAACGAAGAAATATTGGAAACAACAACCGGAGTCCCGCATTGCATTGCTTCAAGCGGCGGCAAGCCAAAACCCTCATAAAGCGCCGGTAAAGTAAGCAAAACCGCTCCGTTATACAGCGCGGGAAGATCATTGTTGTCTACATAACCCAGATGCACCACATCCCCGGACAACCCTGCTTCCGAAATCTTTTTCATAATCGGCTCCCAAAGCCAACCCTTACCTCCGGTAAGAACCAGCTTCTCTTCGATCCGATTTTCCTTTTTGAGCTTAATAAAGGCGTCTATTAAACGAATAATATTTTTGCGAGGTTGAAGCGTCCCTACGAATAATATGTATTTTTTATAAACTAATCTAAACTTGTCTAACATGGGCTGAACTCGATCATAAGGTATCGGCATAAACGATCTGTCCGCGGCTAGAGGAATAACAACAACTTTGTTCGGATCAGCTTTATAATGTTTAATTAAATCTTGTCTGGTAGATTCTGACGGTGTCACTATTTTTACGGCGCATCGAACAGCATAACGGCTTGACCATATTTGGTAATTCCTCATAAACCACGTAAAGGCCTCGGGAAAAAATTCGAAGGCGATATCGTGCACTGTAACAACGGAGTTTTTTGGGTGTTGAATAGGCAGGGCTGAGGCCAAAATAGACAGAACGTCAACGGGATGAATAATCATTTCCCAAGAGATGCGAAGCTGGGTCCAGAATTTTGGAAAAGGGATAATCCTCAATTTAAAATTCGGCCCCAAATTTTTAAACCAATCCTGGGGCTTGGTTCGGAAATAAAGCACGTATTGATTTTTGGAATCAAGCTTGGCCAAATTCCTTATCAGTTCTGCCGCGTATCGTTCAACACCCGTGGGATTTGGCAAATTCGCCCGTTCCGCCTCAAGACCAATTCTCATGTTATTTGTTGTTGGGTATCTGCTTGCACCGGCTTGCGAAAATTTACGGCTGCTTTAAACAATTCCCAATCAGGTTTATGAAAAAATCTAAGCAGAAGTAAAGCTAAGGTATATACCAATCCCGAAGCGGCGATAATTATCCACAGGTTTAAATTTTTAAGCACTAGGATAGCCATGGCCATAATTGCCGCGGCGATCACTGGTTTTACGAGATGCCTAAAAAATGAAAACTGCGTAATCCGGGTTTTGATCAAATACGAATAACCGACGGTTTGAATTAATTCTGAAACCACTGTAATCGCTGCCGCGGCCACAAAGCCGAAAACCGGAAGCAGGAGGATATTGGCAGTGATGTTAAAAACTAAATTAAGTCCGGTGATCTTGGTAGCGGCTTTGGTTTGCTGGGAAATCACCAGGCTATTGGCCGGTGAATAAATAAATAAAATCGACACGGCTGCCACCAAAAAAGCCAGGGCTGGCGCGGCAGGCGCGAAATCCGGGCCGTAAAAAGACAGAATCATTTTTTTTGAAAGCAGGGCCGCGCCAACAATCATTGGAACGCCAACAGCGATCATATATCGAGTAAAAATTTCCAAAACCGAACGGACCTCGTCTTTTTTGCCCAGGGTCAGCCTTTCGGCAAAAAACGGATACAGCGAAATCCCAATCACGGCCGGAACAAATGCCAAAACATCCCAGAATTTATAAGCCGCCGTGTAATAGCCCGTTTCCACAAAATTTCTGAAGTGGGGCAGAAGAAGAGTGTCAATCCTGTTATAAATGCTAAAAAAAGTCAGAAACATAAACGGCAGGGTCGCGACCCATAGGCTTTTCCAAAAAAACTTATCAAACTCGGGCTTGAATTTGACAAACTTCGAGTGAACCAAAAAGGAATAAACCAAAAGATCAAACAGTCCGACTGCCACGCTTATGAAAGCCAGGAAAAACAAATCCTGCCGCAAAACTATGGCCAAGACCATAATTCCGCCATTGATCAGGGAATTTAAAAAATTGACTCTTGCTATGGCTGTCAATTTTTGGAAAGCGTTGATGACGCAGCGGAACGGCAGGCTCAAGGTGGATAAAAAAAGCCCGAGGCTCGCCAAATACAGGGAGTTTTTCACGATTTGCGGATAATCCGCGAAAAACACAATCGAATCCATAATCAGCATAAAAAACACGGCAAGAAGGAGCTGTATGGCAAAGTAATTCCCTAAATATTTGGAAGCGTTACTCCGGTTCTCGCTGATCTTCTTAATCACCAGCTGGGACATTCCCAGGTCTATAAAAAAATTAAATACCGTAACATAAGCCGCCAAAAGGCCATATTGTCCGGCTACTTCCGGGCCTAAGTATTCGGCAAGCCTGGTATAAATTAAAAACAGGATTATCCCTGCTAAAACGCGAGAAAAAATAAGGCTAAAAATATTGCGTCCGATATGTAACATGACTTAGGCATTATACCCGATTTTTGGGCGTAAAAAAAGAGCGCGGCAGGACTGGCTCGAAACCGTTCCCTTCTAATGCTTTTCCCCATGGCTTTCTTAAAACTTCTTAACTCCCGCTGGATTTGATTAAAAATTTTGTAACTTTTGCCAGCAGATTTGCGTAATCAATAGTAATACGATAAGGACACCTGTTAACCTCAATCAAACCTCTCAAATCCCCGAATTCTCTGGGGGCGTGTTTATGGAACACTTGCTAACATTCGGCCATCAATTGGAACAAACAGCAAAACTTCTCCTAAAATCAAAGAAGGCGTTATTTTTTGGGATTTGCGCGGTTATTCTTTTTTCCGCAACCACTGGTTTTGCCAGTTTTTTCGCTCGACTTCCATCCACTGGCCACTTGGAGGAACTTGGACCCGTATCAACAAAAATTTTGGACAAAAACGGGAAACTTTTGTACGAAATTCATGGTGAAGTAAAAAGAACCCCGGTTACCCTTGATAACATCTCCCCGTACCTTATAAACGCGACAATGGCTATTGAGGATAAAAATTTTAGAAGCCATCCCGGAGTCTCGGCAACTTCCATCGCCCGAGCCGCTTATGCCAACATTAAGGGCGGCTCCATAACCCAAGGCGGGTCTACGATAACTCAACAGCTGGCAAAAAACTTATTGTTAACCCGGCAGCGTTCGTTTAAACGCAAAATTAACGAGGCTATGCTTGCCATTATCATTGAGGCCAGGTATTCCAAAGATGAAATCTTGGAAATGTATTTAAATTCAACTCCCTACGGCCGGAATACTTATGGAGTAGAAGCTGCCAGCTTGTCGTATTTTCACAAGCATTCCAAAGACCTTACTCTTTCTGAAAGCGCTTATCTTGCTTCCCTGCCCAAAGCCCCGTCACGTTTGAGCCCGTTTGGCCCCAAGACAGAAGAATTAGAAGGCCGGAAAAACTATGTTTTAACTGTCATGAAAGAGCAAAAATTATTAAGCGAAGATGAGTACAGGCAAGCCAAAAAAGAAAAAACCACGTTTCGCCCCGGGAAAACGGGGATACAAGCGCCCCACTTCGTGAAATGGCTGGAACAAAATTTGGAAAAACAATTTGGCCGTAAATACTTGGAGGAGGAAGGGTTGTTGGTTTACACCACCCTCGACTTAGATTTGCAAACCCAGGCCGAAGCCATTGTGGAAGAGGCAGTGTCAAAAAATGAAAAAAAATACAAGGCATTCAACGCCGGTCTGGTTGCCATGGATACTGGAACAGGCCAGATTTTGGCAATGGTCGGAGGCAAAGATTATTTCGCTGACCCCCTGCCTGAAGGATGCAAACCCGGGATCAACTGCCTTTTTGATCCAAAAGTAAACGTAGCGCTTGCGCTCAGACAGCCCGGGAGCAGTTTTAAACCCTACGTTTACGCCACCGCCTTCAATAGCGAAAATAAATTATCACCCGCGTCCACCGTGCTAGACAAAAAAAAGAATTTTAGTAAGCCGGGCTTTACTCCCTACATTCCATCCAATTACAACAACCAGGAATACGGGCCGGTTACAATAAGAAAGGCCCTTGCAGGGAGCCTCAATATTTCCGCGGTTAGAACTTTGGAAAGGGTCGGCGTTGATAACGCCGCCGAAACCGCCCGCAACTTCGGAATTACTTCCCCGCTTAACAACTGCGGTTTATCTCTTGCCTTGGGCGCTTGCGAAGTTACACTGCTTGATCATCTAAGCGGTTTTACGGTGCTTGCGAACAACGGCAAAAGAATCAAGCCCAGTCTAGTGACGAAAATAGAAGACAAAAGAGGCAATGTCCTTTTTGAGCACAAAATGGAAGAAAAACAGGTCATCCAACCGCAAGCTGCTTATGAAGTGGTAAGTATTTTGTCTGACAATGACGCCCGCAGCTTTATCTTCGGAAAAAATTCACCATTAACTCTTAAGGACCGGCCTGTGGCAGCCAAAACCGGGACAAGCCAGGATTTCAAAGACGGTTGGACCCTTGGATTTACGCCGCAAATTGCTGTCGGAGTATGGGTTGGAAACAACAACGGAACATTAATGAAGCAAAAAGCCGACGGTGTGTTTGTCGCAGGCCCAATCTGGCACGCTTTTATGGAAATCGCGCACAAAGATAAACCTGTTGTTGAATTTACAAAACCTGAAGGATTGAGAGAAATAAGAATAAGCAAGAGCTCGGGGAAATTAGCCACCCAGCATACAATCGATCCTATCAAAATCCTGGTCGCTGATTATGCCGTGCCGACTCAATACGACCCATACGTTCCCCCTCCACCCCAAGAGACTATCGAGCTTGCCGTGGGCGGAGTAGATCAAGTCGGGGAAACAGGAAAACCTGACAACTTGTCAGTTGCTCCAAATTAGAACCTTATCCCTGCCTCTTGCCTTCGAAACTAAAAGTGAGGTTTGCCAAAAAAACCAACGCCACTGCCCACCCGATCATCCAAATAAGATTCGTTCGGATATCCCCTATTTCCGCGCCTTTAGTCATTACCATTCTTAAACTTTCCGAAAAATAAGTAAGCGGAAGATATCTGGCGAAAGTCTGCAGCCAGTTGGGCATGGTTTCCAGGGGGAAAAAAGTGCCTCCCAAAAACAGCATGGGGAAAACAATCAGGTTGGCAATCGCGGGCACAGATTCCACTGTGGAAGCAATCCCTGAAATCGTGAAGCCCAGGCCCAAAAACATAACAGCGCCGATAATCGTAATCAGCAGCAAAAGCCAATACGACCCGATCACGTGCGCTTTGAAAATCAAAACGCCTACAGCGATCAAAAAAGCGGTTTGCACAACAGAAACTAAAAGTCTCGTGATGACATTGGCAGTAACAAAATGAATAGGCTCCATGGGGGTTGCCAAAAGCCGTTTAAGAATTCCTTTCTCTTTATAATCGGTAAAAATAAATCCCACGGAAAAAACAGACATTTGCATCACGGCCAAAGCAACAATCCCCGGCACTAGAAAATCGATATACTTAAGGTTGCGGACATTCAATTCCTCGACCTGCAGATTCAACAACTGCGGAGTTCCGGTAAGCCGCAGCATTGTCTGGTTCAACACCTGATTGATCACGCTCACCGCTGTCTGCGCCTGCTGCTGCTCGCCGGTATTAAGCAAAGCCTTCACTGTCTTTGCTTGAGGAAGAATGCCTGCTTGCGGCAGTAAATCGTGGGGAATAATAAACACCACGGAGCGCTCGTCATTTTCCAAAGCCTTTCTCTCCTGCCATTCAGCGTTGACTGAAACTTCAAAAACGGAAATCTTCTTGATTTCCTCCACGAACTGGCTTGTCCCCGAAGTGGGCGGAGCGTCCAGTGCCAAACCGATCCGGGTTTTGGGAATTCTGTCGAATCCGATCAGGCCGAAAATCCCCATAATGATAAGAGGCGTGAACAGGGTGAAAAAAATCGCCTGTTTGTTTCGGACAAACATTTTCATTGATGAAATTGTCAAAACTTTCAGAGTGTACATATTATTCTCTTAAATCATGCCCAGTCAATTTCAAAAAAACATCTTCCATCGTGGCTTGCCTCAATCTCAAATCAAATATATTTACGTTGTTTTCCCGCGACCAGTTAAAAAGGCTCGCCAGCGTGGCTTGAGGATCGTTGCTAACAATCTGCCATTCTGATTCCGATCCCTCCAGCTTTATTAGCCCAGGAAGCCCGGCAAAGACTTCGTGTCTGATACCAAACCCCGTCCTAAAGTCAATATTCGCGTCATTGCCAGCCATCTGGAGAAGGTTTTTGGTCGTATCCATCGCGACAATCTTGGCTCGATCCATTATCGCGATCCGATCGCATAATACTTCGGCCTCTTCCATATAGTGCGTTGTCAAAACTATGGTCTTGCCCTGCCGCTTAATGTTTTCCACCAGCTCCCAAAGATTCCTTCGCGCCTGGGGATCAAGGCCTGTGGTGGGCTCATCCAGGAATAAAATCTTGGGATCATTCACCAAAGCCGCGGCAATGGAGAGCCTCTGTTTCTGCCCGCCGGACAACTCCTTGACCCTGCTCTTGGATTTTTCCAGCAGTTGCACTGATTCCAGAATTTGCAAAGCATCTATTTTCCTGTTATAAAGCGCGGCAAAAGTTTCCAGAAGCTCTTTTAAGTTAAGGCCATCGAAAAACGAAGATGATTGAAGCTGGGTTCCAATCACGGCTTTAACTTTTTTCGCCTGCGCGGCAACATCAAGTCCGGCGACAAATGCTTGCCCGGCTGTTATGCCTTTCAATCCCTCAAGCATTTCCAGGGTCGTTGTTTTCCCTGCCCCGTTAGGACCAAGAATGCCAAAAGTCTCCCCTTCCAACACATCAAAAGAGATATTATCAACTGCCGTAAAATCGCCGTATTTCTTGGTTAAATTTTTTACCTCAATAATTTTTTCCATAAAAAGAGGCCAAATTCGCGTCTAATTACTATACTCCAAGACCGAACCTTTTTCAACTGCCCTTCAATTTCACCGAAGGATATTGACATTTTCAGCTATAGCATTTTTTGTCAACATCCAAAAAAATCCATAAATATCATAAAAAAATAAAAATAAAAACAGGCGGCGGGATTCTGGAGAACCCCGCCACCCAAAAAAATAGCGATCCAGCTCACCCCATCTCGAGTGTTGAAGGAGGTTTGTCCGAAACGCGGTAAGCCACAGCACCGACTTCCCTGATCTGATCCGTGATCTGAGTTGAAACTTCGCGGATAAAATCAGGCGGCAGTTCTGCCCACCGCGCCGTGAATCCGTTCACGCTCCAGACTGCCCAGAGCACAACCAGGATTCCGCTCGTGGCATCGTCGCCCTTGGTGCACGTCGTCACCGTGGAGGTGATAACACCGCCTGCCTGCCAGACAGTTTTGTACAAATCCCACTTTCTAAGGCCAGCGAGGTAGATATCGTCGACCTTGCGCGCAATCCGCAGTTTATCCGCAGTTACTTCTCCCTCGATTCGCACAACTAGACCTGGGCCTGGGAAGGGATGGCGAACCAGCAGGTCTTCGGGCACGCCCAGTGCTCGCCCAATGTTGCGGCAGCCATCTTTCACGCAATCCGAAAGCGGAATCAGTTCGGGTAAGCTGAAGTTGTTGACCGTGTTATGGTGCTCCTTGATCGTTGCCTTGCGTGCGCCTGATACGTAGCCCTGACCTGACTCGGACAGGTCTGTATACAGAGTTCCCTGGGCTATAAAGTGAGCGCCGAAATCCACTGCTTGCTCTTCCAGCACTTCGCGGTAAACGGACTTCATCGCCCGCCGCTTCTCCTTCATCGCGGTTTTGCCAGCCAGAACAGCAAGGAATCGATCGGTGGCATCCACGACAACCAGTTCAAGCCAAAGCACGGTTCCGAAGCACTCTCCAACGAACCTCTCATCATCCGGCCGATCGATTCCCTTGATGTACACAGCACGGACTCGGCCAGCCTCTTCCTTAATCGCATGCTTGAGGATGTAGGCGACTGTCGAGGAGTCTGACCCGCCTGACAACGCCAGCAACACTTTCTTTCCCTCGATCTGCTTCCTTACTTGTTCGACCTTTAGCAAGGCGAGGTTTTCTGCTGGAAAACGGTCCTTAGCTCTGCAGGTCCCGAAGCAGAAGTTGTCAAAGATCACGTCACCATGCTGGGTATCTTCGACTTCCGGGTGAAACTGCACGCCGGACAAATGCCTAAACCGGCCTGCTGCAACTGGCGCGTTCTCGGTTGACCCCAGAACTTCGAAACCTGAATGATCTGCAATAACCGCGTCTCCATGGCTTTGGATCACGCGAAAACTCTGAGGACAATCCCTAAAGAGCGGCGAGTTTCCTATTCGGCTAAAAACATGCGGCCCAAACTCGCGCTCTTCTGCCGGCTCAACAGTGCATCCGGCAAACTTGCTGATCATCTGGAACCCCAGACAGATCCCGAAAACAGGGATGCCCAAGCCGAGGATGGCAGTGTCAAACGGCGGCGGCTCAGAATGAACAGAAGCAGGACCGCCTGAGATTATTATCCCGATAGGCCTAAGCCTCCTGATATCTTCCACTCTGACAGTGGCAGGATCAGCAACCAGGCAAAACACCCCTAGCTTGTCGAGTTTCTGCTTGATCAGGTGATCGAACTGGCTGCCCATCGGAAACAACAGGAAAACCTCTGTAGTTCGGCGAACGCGCATCTCTTCGACGATCTGGGCTATGGCCTCGTCAGTGACTTTGGAAAGGGTCTGAATCATTGTATCATTCCTCCCGTATGTTATGCGGTTATATTAACCTAAAAAACAAAATCGCAAAACCCATGCGTCAGCAATATTGACATTTTCAGCTATAGCATTTTTTGTCAACATCCAAAAAAATCCATAAATATCATAAAAAAATAAAAATAAAAACAGGCGGCGGGATTTCTCCAAAACCCCGCCGCCAGTTCTAATGCGGGTAAATGATTGCCCTTTGGATAACATAAAAATGGCGATCGCCATTTTTATGTTAAGGTACAAATAATATTAATTAATCACACTGCCTTTTTCAAAAGCATCAACTTCTGCTTGAGATAAAACTGTGGCTTTGGGGTATCTGGCTTTTTTATATGATGTAGCGGTGAACATGCGAAGCATGCCATTCTCAACTTTATAAATCGCTGTTGATTGATCGCCTTTGATAATCGTTCCGTCTTTTGGCGGAAAAGGCGGCCCAGTTGGGATCTGGTTGAATTCTTCCGCCCCGATCGCAAGCCGCGGGAAATTCCCCACTCCCCGCTGTTTGAACACAAAGGCTGACACAAACTGCTTCTGGCCGTTCTTGAACCAGAATATTCCAGTATCGCCTTTGAGGCTTAACGAAACCGACTCTGGAGGATAAACAAATGCCCCGCTCGGAATACCGGCAGCTTCCGCGTCTGTCAGCTTCATAAGCTTCGCGAACGAAAATTTGCGCGCTACAAATATTTCATAAGAAATCGGCCGCTTAAGCCCCGCGTCAATCAGATAGACAGTTTTGTCTGCCTCGCCGGTGATCATAGTCCCGTTTACCGGCGCCACAAATGATCCTGTTTCATAGGAATCAACT
>JACQHB010000016.1 GCA_016199215.1 Candidatus Doudnabacteria bacterium
TAGTGTAGCCCGGTTAACACGTCTCCCTGTCACGGAGAAGATCACGGGTTCAAATCCCGTAGCGAGCGCCAAAGAATTTACTAAGATTGCAAAGCCCAGGGATTTGAACGGGCAGAAGTGAGACAAGGCATCAGCCGTAGTCGAACGTCGATGAAATGTCCGGTGGACATTTCAGCGCTGCCCTGGGTAGGATCGCTTCAGCGATCCTTGAAAATCCCGTAGCGAGCGCCAAAAAGAATTAAAAATCCCGATGAGGGATTTTTTATTTCTGAAGATAATTTTTTAACTCAGATGTATTTTTTATTTTCCCCAGCACAATTTGGACTTTGACGTCGTCTATCGTTTGGCCCAGTTCCTGTCCGGGTTTTAGGTTGCTTAACCTCATAATTTTGTGGCCATCAACAAACTGTTTAATCCTTTCCAAATTTGGTCGGACTTTTTTCAAAAATTTTTCCGCGGCCTTACGGTTTTTAGATGTGCCTGAAATATTTCTACCTTCCTCGTCGTATCTCAAATTTGCTTCATCATCGGCTTTTGACAACAACATTAAAAATTCAATATTAGGTTGAAGCGCTAGCCTTGCTTGTTCTTCTTCGGATAAAGAATTGAATCGAAGAATGTCCATATGTTTTGCGATTGCCCACTCAATCAATTCCAGGTTTTTCCTCGTGAATTTAATTTTATTGGCAAATTTTCGGAAAATTTCAGCCCCAGCCTCAGCATGCCCTTTGGTTCGTACAAATGTTTCATTCGGCTCTTTTTTTGCTTTCATCGGCTTGGCAATATCATGAAAAAGAATGGCATAAGCAAGATTCGGATCAAAAGGTGCTTTTTCCAGCGCTAGAAGCGTATGTTCAAACATGTTGCCTTCAAGGTGGAATTCTTTTGAGTCATGGCTGAATTTTTTGAGCGCGGAGATTTCGGGTATGATAAATTGCAAAAGCCCACTGGAATCCAGAAGTCTTATGCCGTCGCAACGGTTTTGTGAAAGCAGTATCTTATCCAGCTCCCCTTTAATTCGTTCTCCTGAAACATCTTGGATGAATTTGGCGCGGGTTTTGATCGCGGCAAAGGATTTCTTTTCGATTTTCCAGCCAGAGGCTGGTCCGCTTTTGGCGGACAACCCAAGCTGGGTGGCTATTCTTACTGCTCTTAACATCCTAAGCGAATCTTCATCAATCCTGTCTCTGGGGTTACCGACGAAGCGAATTAACCTTGCCCTTAGGTCTTTTAATCCGCCTGTCTCGTCTATGACTTCCTTTGTCTCAAGGTTCAAATAAAGAGCGTTTATGGTAAAATCCCGCCTTTTAGCATCTTGACTAAGGTTTTTCGTGAACTCAACGCTGCTCGGATGCCGTCGGTCTTTATAAAATCCTTCTTTCCTGAAAGTTGTAATTTCCACTATTAGCCCATCCCTTGTTGCAAGGATTGTCCCAAACTGTTTGCCGATCGGTTTTGATCGGATTTTACCCGCTTTAAGAATCGCTTCAACTTTATCTGGTAAACAATCAGTAGCGATGTCTAAATTGTCAGAAGGGCGTTTAAGAATAATATTTCTAACGCTGCCCCCAACAAAAAAGGCCCGAAAGCCACCTTTCTTAAGCGAAGCCGCGACCTCAAGCGCAAAACTTGTCAGTTTATCCTTCTGATCTAGTTTTATCCTCATGTTTTGTATTATACCAGGTACTAGAAATTTGACTTAATCTTTCGACAATTTGTGAGAAAATCTTAGACTTGTCGAAAGATTATGGCGCAATATGTTTTTGAGCATGAATATGGTCATAAAAAACATATTGCGGGTCAAATTTTCAGTACCTGGTTATACAACCTTTTCGAATCGGATTGGATCAGATAATCTTGCCAAATACGCTTCTATTTGCTTGCTTGGATATTTATCTTTGAGTTTGGAAACAGCACTTTTCAACTGTTCATTCTGGAAAGTTATTTCTTCCTGACTGCTGACGAATTTTTTGGATCCGCCATAAGCGCCGCAGTCCTCATGATTGATCAAAATTACGCGGTCAACCGCATGCAAATCAAAAGCTATTTCAAAGTTTTTTGCGATCCACTCGCCTGCCGGAGTCCCTTCCACAATTTGCTTAACTCCGCCTGCATCTGATTTAAGGTCAAAATCGTGCAAACCCAGTTCGCTTTCCAAAAAGTTCTGCAATCCTTTCCTAAATCGGAAATCAATGCATGCCAAAACTATTGCTTGCGCTTTATGTGACATAATAAAATTTTAATTTTATGGGAGTCGTCCTGCGGTGGCGTCAATGCCAACCGCAGGACCCCGATGCTTTTGCTACGCCGTTGCCAGCTTCGTCTTGATTTTGGCCTGCTCTTCCTCTTCCCTCTTGAGTTCAAGGTAGAACACGACAACATCATCTCTCATTGCCAGATATTGCTTGACGTCGAACTTGTAGGTCCGCTTCAGCCAGCGGCCAAACGGAACCTGCAGTTTCGTCATGATCTTGTCATCAGGGTAGGCTTCTTTTACGTTCTGATAGGCCCTGACGAGGTGATCGAGGATGTCGACAGCGTCGTATCCGGCATCTACAGCCGCGCCGCACCCGAAATGCGCGCAAAGCACGATGTAGTAGATCGGGTTCTTGAGCTTTCTTCCTCCGCCGATGCTCCAGATGAAGTCTTTGGGTCTGGTCGAGTTAGGTGGTAAGGTTCTTGATCCTTCCACCATCATCATTGGACCGCCGTTGTCTGCCAACACGTGCAGAACTGGCTCAATTCCCGAGAACGAGATCCTCTGGTGCACTGCTTCCATGGTTGGCGCCATAAACGAACGCAAGCGCCCTGGAATCATCATGAAGTTGATCAGCAGGTACAGGCGGACTCGCCCGATCATGTTCATGAACGTGTGGAGCATCACGTCCCAGATCTGCTGCCCATCAGAGCAGACCACGAACACGATCCGTTTGAAACGTCGAAGCTCTTGTTTCTCGATGTCCTTAAGAACCCCTTTCTCCCTTAGGAACTGTTTGAGTTTCCTGTCACAGGGAAGAAGTTGAGTGCTCATTCGGCCTCCGTTATCTTTTTTGTGAACTTCACAGCGCAGATACAAATAGCGCTGGTCTAAAAGTTAAGGTATGCTTAGCCCTTAAGCCAGCGTTATTCGTTCAGGCTTCCTGATTCCAGGTTTTTGTGCGTGCGGGTCCGATGTTTTTTTGCCACTTTCAATCTTGCGAGATTCTTTTCAAGCAGTGCTGTCGATTCAGCATACGTTTTTTCATCTTTGTAAGATTCAGACATTAATTTTCTCGCTCTTTCCCTTGCTTCTTCCGCTCTTTGTACATCTATTTCATGCCCGAATTCGGCAGTATCAGCCAAGACCACGACTTCGTTGCCGGGCTTAACCTCAAGCACTCCTCCTGAAACCACAAAAAATTCTTCTGAATTTTCCTTTTTAAATTTAATCTCTCCGGCTCGAAGATTTGCCACGAGCGGAATATGGTTTTCAAGAATTGTAATTTCGCCCAAATCAGTAGGAAGCGACAGAGATTCTGCCTCGGCTTCAATCATTATTCGTTCTGGAGTTATAATCTTGAGTTTGAGCATATAATTTAATTCAAAAGGCAAAAATCAAAAGTCAAAAGTATAAGTTAAAGGTAAAAAGTTGCTGCATGGATGTTAGCTTTTAAATTTTGAATTAAAATTTTGCCTTTTGCCTTTTAACTTTTGACTTCGTCAATAGAACCAACCATATAAAATGCCGATTCGTCTTTGTCATCATGTTTGCCTTCCAAAATTTCTTTAAAGCTTCGGATCGTTTCTTTTAACGGAACATATTTACCAGGGCGTCCGGTGAAAGTTTCAGCCACGAAGAATGGTTGGGACAAAAATCTTTGGATTTTTCTTGCTCTTGTGACAGCTAATTTATCTTCTGCTGATAATTCTTCCATTCCCAAAATTGCGATAATATCCTGCAAATCTTTGTATTTCTGCAAAACTTTCTGCACACCGCGCGCGACTTCGTAATGATCCTTGCCAACGATATTCGGGTCCAACACGGTTGAGCTTGAATCCAGAGGATCCACGGCAGGATAAATTCCAAGTTCGGTAAGCGCGCGGTTCAAAACGACTGTTGAATCCAAGTGTCCGAAAGTTGTGGCCGGAGCCGGGTCTGTTAGATCGTCAGCCGGGACGTACACGGCCTGCAATGAAGTGATTGATCCGTCGACTGTAGAGGTGATTCTTTCCTGCAATTCACCCATGTCCGTAGCCAGCGTCGGCTGATAGCCCACGGCTGATGGAATTCGTCCAAGCAGTGTTGAGACTTCTGATCCTGCCTGAGTAAATCTGAAAATGTTGTCTATGAACAACAGCACATCTTGTTTTTCTTCGTCACGGAAGTATTCTGCCAAAGTAAGTCCAGTCAAACCAACTCGGGCGCGGATTCCCGGCGGCTCATTCATCTGCCCGAATACCAAAGAAGTCTTGTTTATAACTCCCGAATCATGCATTTCCTTATATAAATCGTTTCCTTCGCGAGAACGTTCTCCAACACCGGCAAACACTGACACGCCGCCATGCTCCGCCGCGATGTTTCGGATAAGTTCAGTAATGATCACTGTTTTGCCTACCCCAGCGCCTCCGAATAGCCCGACTTTACCTCCTTTGACAATCGGCGCAATCAAATCAATAACTTTGATCCCCGTTTCCAAAAGCTCAACCTTGGTCGATTGTTTAAAAAATTCCGGCGCTGGCCTGTGGATCGGATATCTTTTTGCCGTTTTGGCAGGCTCCTTGTTGTCAATCGGTTCTCCAAGCGCGTTGAACATCCGTCCCAGGGTCTCTTTTCCTACCGGGACCGAAATCGGAGCCTTGGTGTCTACCGCTTCGGCGTTTCGCTCAAGCCCATCTGTTGCTCCCATGGCTATGGTTCGGACTTGCCCTGATCCAATATGCTGGGCTACTTCCAAAATCAAGGTTCGACCTTGATTAGACACCTCTAAAGCATTTAAAATCTCCGGCAATTCTGCTGGAAATTCCACATCGACCACAGCCCCGATAATTTGCGTAATTTTCCCTTTGTTCATAGTTCCCCTTTTCCGCCTGCGAGGCACTGTTGAAAAACCAGCCTTCGCAGATCAGCTCATCCGATCGAGAAAGCAGGTCGCGTCGAGCGTAAGCGAGACGACGACCGGTAGTTTTTCAATCAGTGCCGAGCGTTAATTCTCCATCGCCAGTTTGGCCGCGGAGATTTCAGAAAGCTCTCTGGTGATCCCCGCTTGTCGAGCCTGGTTATAGCTTAATGTTAAGTTTTCAATCAATTCCCCAGCCGCTTCATTGGCATTCCTCATGGCAACCATTCGGGCTGAATGTTCAGAAGCGATAGTTTCAACAAGAGTTTGATAAACTGTAAATTCGATTGTTTTGCGCACCAAATTTTCAAAAACATCGTCAGGCCCTGGCTCAATTAGAACCTCTCCATTTCCATTTTTTGGAATATCCGCAAATGGTAGGAGCTGAATAATGTTCGCTTTTTGAACCAGGGTGGAAACAAAATCGCTGAAGACTACAAATACTTTTTCATATTTGAAATTCAAAAAATCAGCAACCGCAAGTTCGGTTATTGGCCGGGCGTCATTGATCGAAACGTTTTTGTCTTTTGCGGAATACGCCGCGATGACGCTATAACCAAATCTTCTTGCCGCATCCGCGCCTTTCTTGCCGACTGTGATTAAGTCAAATTTTTCTTTTCCTTCATCCCGAAGCATGGATAAAGCTTTATTGATCACATTGCTGTTGAAAGCGCCGGCAAGCCCACGGTCAGATGTAATAAGAATCACGAGAATTCGAGGGTTACCCTCGGGACGAGGGTAACCCTTGTCCTCAGGGAGAACACGCTCAATTAGCTGGTGTTTGTAACTTGTCCGGCCGACCAATCTTCGGAGAAGCTCGCCAGTTTGAATTGAGTAAGCGCGCGAAGAAATCGCAACCGCTTGTGCTTTGCGCATTTTGGCAGCCGAAGTCAACTCCATTGCCTTGGTTATCTGGGCAATGTTCTTGACTGACTTTATTCTTCTGCGGATTTCTCTTGGGTTAGTGGCCATTGTTATTCCTCGTCATTCCGAATTTATTTCGGAATCTCTACTTTGGATCCTGAAACAAGTTCAGGATGACACGGTTTTCTTAAACTCCTCGATTGCTTTCTTAAGGTCTGCTTCAATTTCTTTCTCAAAGTCTTTCGCTGTCACAACTTTGTCAATGACATTTTTAAACTGGACATTCAGGAATTTATGAAATTTGCTTTCCCAATCCTTAACCTTATCAACCGCCACGTCATCAAGATAGCCGTTTGTAACCGCATAAATAATCGCAACCTGGTTTCCAGCCGGCATTGGGACATATTGTTCCTGTTTTAGAACTTCTGTGATTCTTTGTCCTCGATCAATGCGCGCTTTCGTCTGGGGATCAAGATCAGAAGCAAACTGGGCAAAAGCGGCAAGTTCCCTGAATTGGGCCAAATCCAAACGCAATTTGCCCGCAACCTTTTTATACGATTTAACTTGCGCCGCTGAACCCACGCGGGAAACGGAAATTCCCACGTTCAATGCCGGCCTGATTCCCTGGTAGAACAAATCGCTTTCCAAGAAAATTTGTCCGTCAGTAATTGAAATAACGTTTGTCGGAATGTAAGCCGACACGTCCCCTGCCTGTGTTTCAATGACTGGCAATGCGGTTAGCGACCCCCCGCCATTCTTGTCGCTTAATTTGGCCGCGCGTTCAAGCAAACGAGAGTGCAGATAAAACACGTCCCCAGGATAAGCTTCGCGCCCAGGGGGTCTTCGAAGCAATAAGGAAATTTCGCGATAAGCAACCGCATGTTTGGACAAATCATCATAAACGATCAAAGCATGCTTTCCTTGATCCATGAAGTACTCGCCAATCGCGCATCCTGCAAAAGGTGCGATGTAAGAAAGAGCGGCTGGGTCAGAAGCGCCCGCCACAACCACGATCGTATGATTCATCGCGTCAAATTTTTGCAGGTCAGCCACAATGCGGGCAACTTTCGACTCCTTCTGCCCTATAGCCACATAGATGCAAATTACGTCTTTTCCTTTTTGATTGATAATTGTATCGATCGCAATAGCGGTTTTCCCTGTTTGGCGGTCTCCAATGATCAATTCGCGCTGCCCTTTTCCAATCGGAATCATAGAGTCAATTGCTTTGACGCCGGTTTGGAGAGGCTGCGTGACCCCCTGTCTTTCAATAACTCCGGGGGCAATCTTTTCGACCGGATAAAATTTATCGCCCATAACCGGTCCTTTGTTGTCTACAGGCTGGCCCAATGGGTCGATTACTCTTCCGATTAAATCATTTCCTACCGGAATCGAAAGAATTTTTCCCGTAGTTTTAACTTTGTCGCCCTGTTTAATATGAGAATACTCGCCGAGCAAAACGGCGCCGATTGAGTCCTGCTCAAGGTTTAAAGCAACACCCAAAGTTCCGCCCCCGAATTCCAGCATTTCAGAGGCTTTGGCGTTTGCAAGTCCGGAGACTTTGGCAATCCCGTCTCCTACGCTTAAAACTGTGCCGAGTGTCTCGACTTTTGTTTGGGCTTCAAACTTTTCAATCCTCTGCCGGAGTTGTTCGATGATGTTGCTCATATTAATTGCTTAATTCTTGTTTTAATTGTTCAAGATTGCTTCTTGTTGAAGCATCGATCACTTTATCGTCCAATCTAATTACCACACCGCCCATAAGTCCTTCGTCTATCCTCTTTTTCAATTCTATCTTTACTGAAACAAGCTTATTAAGTTCGTCCAGGATTTTCTTTTCATTTTCGTGCGTAAGGGCATGCGAAGATACAACTTCGGCTTGTTTAATCCCTTTTGACTCAAGTTCTATCTTGTGGAACTCTTCTTCAATCTGGCTAAAGAGACTTACTTGGTTGTTTTCAGCAAGCGCAGTCACAAAGTTATCCAATATTTTGTCCAGATGAGCAGGCGCTGTATTATGGATCGAATCAAATAATGCTTGCGCGTATTGTTTGGCCGTAAACTTCATGAATTAGATTGCTTCGTCGCTTCGCTCCTCGCAAATTCGTCCCCGAATCTGCGAGCGTAGCGAAGCAGTCTATTACTTAATATTCCTCAAACTCTCCGTAATTAATTCCTTGTCCTTGCTTGAATCAATCTTGGTTTTAATAATCTTCTCCGCGGCTTTTATAATCAAGTCAGCAGCCTCGGCCCTGACTTCGCTTATCATGCTCTGTTTTTCGCTTTCCAAGGTTTGCTTAGCTTGTTCCAAAAGCCTGTTTGCCTGTTTTTGAGCCTGAGAAATAGTATCCATTTTCTGTTTTTCAGCGACTTCCATTGAACTTCTCATTATACTGTCCGCTTCAGTGCGGACTTTTTTCATTTCTTCGGCTTTCCAGGATTCGAATTTCTTCTTCTCTTCTTCCATTGCCTCGGAATACTTAAGCCCTTTTTCAATTTTTTCCTGACGCTCGGTCAATGTTTTTGCCAGGGGTTTGACTATCCATTTCCAAAAAACAAATAAGACAATTGAAAAATTAACGAGCTGGGCGATAAACAATTTCCAATTGATCCCTAAAGTTCCCGCGATTCCGCCGGTGTGTTCTGCTTCTGTTGCCGCTTCCACGGCTGTCTCCGCGACAGATAAAATAATGTTGTATAAAATCATAATTTAGAGGGGTTAGGGTTTAGGGGTCAGGGGACAGGTCACTTAACCCTATCCCCTATGTCCTATACCCTACAAAATGAAAGTAATAACCAATGCGTAAATCGCGATAGCTTCCGCAAACGCCATGCCAAGTAACATCGGCACGAACAGTTTGTCCGCGGATTCCGGGTTGCGGCCAATGGATTCCATCGCTTTTGTCGCTGTCCAGCCAATCGCCAACGCCGGCGCGATTCCGCCGATGGCAATGGTGAGACCCTTGACCAGGGTCGTAATCATTTCCGGTGTCATAATAAGACCTTTCTTGCCCGGTCGAATGACCAGGCTCTTCTACTCGACGTTTAATTATTTTTTGGTTTATTTCGTCGGTGAAGTTCAAGACCCAGGAATGGATCCTGAAACAAGTTCAGGATGACGACTCGCGTCATTCCGGACTTGTTTCGGAATCTATTTAATGTTCATGAACTTCTTCGCTGTGTTCGTGAATTTCCGCTGTTGCCATTGTTAAATAGACTAAAGTCAACATGGAAAACACGACAGCCTGAATCAACCCAACCAAAAGCTCTAGAAGCATAAAAGGCAATGGAACAAGATAAGCAATCAATCCCGCAATAACCGTAAGCAGAACTTCGCCGGCAAAAATGTTGCCGAACAACCGAAGCGAGAGAGAGACCATTTTGGCAATTTCCGAAAAAATTTCAATTAATCCCACGCCAAATTCAAAAACCGCGACCATTATGCTGATGCCTCCCTTGCGCATGGATTTGTATAAATCCCCAAGTTTTATAAATTTGTTCGCATACTTGAAAAATCCGATTGTGACGATTCCCAGCACATGAGAAGTTATTACGGCGAATACAGCCATAGCCAAGGTCATGTTTAAATCTGAATTAGCAGGCCTCAAGAGCGGCACAAGCTCGATTTCGCCCCCAACCGGAAGGAACCGTCCAATTGATCCAGTCCCGGGAATTAAGCCCATCCAGTTAGAGACCAAAATAAACAAAAACAGTCCCCCAACAATTGGCAGGAACTTGATTGATTTTCGACGGTCTTTGGTAACCTGATCAACGTATCCGAGGATGAATTCAAGCACGGCTTCGGCAAAATTTTGCACTCCCTTGGGAATCATGGCTGCTTTTTTCCTGACGATAAAACCTGCAACCGCGAACAGCACAACGGCAATCGTCGAGTTGATATAAGCGTTCGTTATCGGGAATGATCCGATATGAAATATTGGTTCAGCGACCAATGGTGGTAGGGCTAATATCATTTGAGGAGTTCTTTAAACCTTTTTATAAGCCAAACTGTGGTTGCGGTGATCGCCAAAATAATCGCGGCGAGTGTGAACCAAGGAGTCGTTCCAAGCTTGCCGTCAAGCCACTTGCCAGCAAGCCCTAAGGCTACCAACGGAAGGGCAATTATAAATCCCAGCTCCATGCTTAAACTTAGGACCTTCCATTTGGTCAGGCTTGGATTCGGTTTTTGGCTGAATTCAGGCATATTTATATTCTAGAACGCGTAAAGTCTAACAAAAAAAGCCGTTTCTGGCAAGTCCGGCCAAATTTTGAGGTGTTGACTTTTAGGGACTAATTATCATTGAGAAAAACGGCCAAGCAAAAAAGTGAAGATTATCAAGACAATAACTAATATAAATGGTATAAGCCAGATGATAATCCATAGGCGGAAAATAGAGCGGGCCACTTTTGACAAGACACTTGGTTTTTTGGCGCCTGGGACTCAGGTTGAAAAAATATTTTCATATTTTTTCTGGAGCCGACGGTCGGGATTGAACCGACAACCTGCGGTTTACGATACCGCTGCTCTACCAGTTGAGCTACGTCGGCATTACAGAATTACAGTTAATTATACCAATATTTCCGGCAAATATCTAGCGTACTGACAAATTAATTTTTTTGGGCGATTTTCTTTGCTTCTTTCAAAAGATCCTGGATATAGCCTATACCCTCTTGCCAGAATTTTTTATCTTTTAAATTAATGCCAAAGGGATTAAGCAGCTCTTCAGGCGCGGCGCTTGATCCTGCTGAAAGCAATTCAATATATTTTTCTACGAACTTTGGCCCATCTTTCTTGTATCTGGCATACAAGGATAAAACCAACAGTTCGCCAAAAGCGTAAGCGTAAACATAGAACGGGTTTTCAATAAAATGGGGCACATAGCTCCACCACCAATCATAGCCCTCGGTCAGCTCCAGGCTTTTTCCAAACATTTCTTTTTGTCTCTTCCTCCAAAGTTCGTTAATTTCTTCCGGCCGAAGCTCGCCTTTTTCCAAACGAAGTGCGTGAAAATCCTGCTCAAATTTATACATTGCGATTTGTCGATACACAGTGGCGATAATATTTTCTATCTTGTCCATATACAATGCCAGCCGGACTTTCTCATCCTTAATCGATCTATTCAGCTCTTCGAAAATCAGCATTTCAGCAAAAACGCTCGCGGTTTCCGCGAGAGTCAGGGGGTTGTCAAAATTAATCGGGGTCTGCTTGCGCATAAGATAAGCATTGATTCCATGGCCAAGTTCATGCGCCAAAGTTTGGACGTCTCGCAGCTTCCCTTGAAAATTAGTAAGAACTACGGGGTGAGTATCAGGCGTTCCGTAGGAGCAAAACGCTCCGCCCCTTTTTCCGTGTCTTGTCGGGGCGTCGATCCAATTTTTTAAAAAAAACTCCTGCGCGATCTTTGCAAATTCTTTTGAAAATCGCCCAAAGGTCTTTATTATCAGATCCTTAGTATATACGTAGGTATATACTTGATTAAAATCCGCAGTCGGCGCGTAACGGTCATAATCATAAAGCTTGGGAAGACCCAAAATTTTCTTTTTTAGCCTGTAAAAATCACTAACAAGTCCATAACTCCCGCTCACTGCTGATGACATGACGTCCACGGTTTTCTGATCGATTTGGTTTCCCAGATGCCTGCCTTCCTCAAATGTCTTGAATTTTCGCAATCTGGTTTCCAAAGCCTTGTCTTTGGAAAGCGTATTAAAGATATACGTCAAAAGAAAAGATTCCTGCTTTAGGCCTTGGGTCAGGGCAACTGAGGCTGATTTGCGGTAGTTTCTGTCCGCGTTGTGGAGAAAAGTTAAGACCTGCTCCTCATTAAGCATTTTTTTCTTTCTCCCAAGCTTAATCTCAAATTGTTTTCTTGATAAAAATTGAACAAACAGCCGGGAAAATGCCTCCCTGCTCGTCAGGTCCTTATCAGCAAGAATTTTCTCCTCCGCCTCCGAAAGCCTGTGTTTTTTCCATTTCACTTGGTTGGTAAGGTAGTTTTTATAATTTTTTAGCAAAGAATTTTGCGCGAGGTTGTTCAGTTTTTTCTCGGATAAAGATGACAAAGCAAGTTCAAAAAAAACCAGCTCTTTCCCTACTTCTGTTGCTGATTGTTGTGTTTGGTGCAGCAAGGCTCCGTGAGCGTGATTTGCGCTGTCGGCCTCAAATACAAGTTGCGCGAATAACTGAGGCTTAATCGCCTTAAGGATAATTGATTCGTATTCTCTCAAAATCTTAAGCAGTTGTTTTGCCAACACCCTGTCATTGACAATTTTGCGATATTTTTTAGCAAAATTTTGGGCAAGAATCAAGCTGGCTTTCATGTCCAGCTTGATTTTGGGGTCATTGATATTTTTATAAAACGCCCTTAAATCCCAGGATGGCAAATTTTCTTTCATTGTTTTATGAGATTATATTCCAATACTCTCTTAATCGGGCCGTGTAGCCAATTGGGGAATTCTCCAATCTCAGCTTTTAAATCAAGCCATTTGTATTCAGTATGCTCATCGGATAGTCGAATTTCAGCAAAAACGGGATCGCAAAGGAAAATCGTAAGAGTAATTTTCTGGCCGTCATCCCGGGTAAAATGATGCACGTCTATTGGCATAATTATTTTGATCTCGCCTGAAATTTCCTCAAACGCTTCCCTTTTGAGCCCTTCATAAGGATCTTCGCCTGGTTCAAGCCGGCCTCCTGGAATATCCCACGCGCCGGGCTTGTGAACATCATTGGGACGTCTTTTAATCAACAAAAGCTTTCCGTTTCTGACTATGAAAGCTTTTGCCGCATTTCGATGATTTTCCATATTTGACCATTTCGACTCCGGACTTGATCCGGGGGAGAAATCGCTCTTTTTAGCTTATACTTACGTATAAATCTTTCCAACTCGGATTAAAGTTTTTAATTATTGCTTCTTTTTTGTTTCTCCGCCACTTTTTAATTTGCTTTTCTCTGGCTAGTACCGAATCATAGTCCTCGCCTGTTTCAAAATACACTAGGTTGTGGCACTGATATTTTTTTGTAAAACCTTCGATGAGATCATTTTTATGTTCCCAGACTCTCTTTGCTAGGTTAACAGTAAAGCCAACATACAATGTTCCCGTTTTACTTGCCATTATATAAACATGATACATAAACTCTAGGAGGGATCTCTCACTGCGTTCGAGATGGCAACTCACTTTTTCTTAACTTGTCTCTTATTCTTTTTGCTCCAATCGCCGGCGGTGAAGCGGTTACGGGCGTGAAGGTGCCAATCATGCGGATTAGATTTCTGAATTTCTTTCCAGATCTGTTTGGCTGTTTTGGTATAGAGCCGTTCTGAAACCGCTTTTCGGCTGGCATCGAACTGGCTTCGCAATTTATTGCCTTTAAATTCCTGCTCAATCAGTTCAAGATCCACGTCTAAGTAATCCGCGTCTTTAACAATTTTTGCCTCAATAGATTTCCTGGCCTCATACTCTTCCCAAATTTTTCTAAATTCTATGACAGAAGTGTCGTTGAGGATTTCTTTGACAGCCAATTTCTCGTTCCTTTTTGTATAAAGCCTGGAAACATAATGAACATCACCGGTTCTGCTTTCGGGAAGATCATGAACCAATGCCATCTTCAAAAGTTTTTCGTAGTTGGTTGCGCCTTCGTATTTGGCAATTATCAACGACAGCCACATCACGCGGTAAGTGTGTTCAGTGGTGGAAGCGAATTCGGGCGAAAGCATCTGGACCCAAGTCCTATTTACGAACCGAAACGCTCCGATCTCGTATAATAATTCTAAATCTCTTTTTAGGCTCATTGTAATGTCTGTTTAGGAAAGGGATCGAATTCAGCCAATGGAGGCTGATTTTTTATATCTTTAAGGTTTTTATAAATCTCTATTGTATAAAGAATGGCGAAAGGAGAAAAAATTAAATTCACGACCGTATTTATAACCTGTCCAAGTTGCTTCCCGAAAATTATATTGACTACCAAGTTGGCAAGCCAAAGAAGAACGAAAATCAATGCATATCTGATCATAACAGGGCCGGTATATCCTTTCACATATTCCTTGCTTCTTTTAATCGCATCCAGGCTTGTCTGACCTTCAGCCATAACAATTAACACAGCAAGACTGTACCAAGTCAGAAAAATTAAACCCGGCACAATTAAGAGAATAAATCCGACCATTACAATCAAGCCTGAAATAAAGGATGTTAAGAAAATAGCCCCAACTTTATTTTTGGAATTTTTATAAGCTGAGCCAAAAGTTTCATTAAAATCAAGTGAGGCTTTCAGTATTGCTGCTTCAGACCATAAAGCAACGTACACAGAACCCACAAAACCAATGACTATAAGAATCCAAAAAAATGGATTACTTTGCGCCTTTACATTACCAGTAGACAAAACCGCCCCTCCGATAAAACCGAAAATTATGGCTAAAACCAAAATGGTTCCCACTAAATTTATCGCAATCAGTGTTTTAAACCGGACTTTATATGTTTGCCAAGTATTCTTGATCAACTGGCCGATTGTCAAAAAATGTTTGGGTTGAATTGGTTGAATTGCTTGATCCATATTTTTTTCTTAATTTTTTGGAGCGACCGATGGGAATCGAACCCACGTCTCAGCCTTGGGAAGGCCGCATACTACCATTGTACTACGATCGCAAGAGATTTGGTGTGGGGGCGTCTCAGTAATTATAGCTTCTAGCGGAATATCTGCCAAACCCGGATTTCAGAAACCTGATCTGTAAACCAATCATCATATCCATCGGTCCTTAAAAGAATATGCTTGGCGTGCCATTTTTTTGTCCCGTCAACATCCGCCGTTTCAACAGGGTAAATTATATGCCGGCCAAGCCTGGTTATGATTATCTGCTCATAAACACTGCCCATAGGGGCATTTATTATAAAGGCCTCTAGCTCGGGCAAAATTTCTCCTCGCTCAAAAAACCCCATATCTCCGCCGAATTGGCCAGTGGCTCCATCGTCGCTGTTGGTTTTCGCCAAATCTTCAAATTTTTCGCCTGATTTAATTTTTGCTAAAATTTGTTCTAATTTATTTTTTGGCTGCGCTGAATTGTATTTAATCGCCAGTCGCGCGCTGACGGCGGAAGGGGTGACCACTAATTTTTCAAAAAATAACTTGTTTAAGGCGAAATATTTCGCCAGAACATCCTGAAATTCGCTCTGTTTGTTTTTTACAATAAATACTTCTTCCGCTGACACTTGGCTGTCTGTTGGGAAAACGTTTAGCTTTCTGGCCAAGGCTTGCGCTTGAAGGTTCTTGATCATTTGGTTTCTAATCTGTCCAGCTGACGCGCTCGAATCCAAATTGGCTGCTAAGGTTTGGTAGTGTTCAAAATCGTAAACTGACATAACCTCGTCTCCTACGACCATTGCCGGATAAACTTTTTTAAAAAACTTAGTTATAGGGTCTGTGGATCCTGCCCCGTAAACGAGGAAAAGCGAAATAAGAAACAAGACGACAACAACTGAACCTGTGATAAACAGGATTTTTTTAGTTTTAAGGGTCATAAATTATTTTCCCAAAAATAATTGAACCATTTTTTAGGGTTCGAAAGTTCTTGTTCACCGCTCCCTTGGCTTGCCTCGTCCTCGAAATTTGGCAGGACCACGACAAACTCACCATCTTTTTTCAAATTTAACTGTTCCCTTGCCTGCCTTTCCTTATAAGTATCCGTATTCAAATAATTGATCAATTGCGATAAGTCTTGATTTTCTTTGGCTATCTGTTCTGATTGGTCCTGAAGTTTTTTTATTTCATTTTCCACGTCACGTTTTTGCGACATAAGCTTGCCTGTGATAACAATGACAAAAACAACGCCGCAAACAAGGACCGCCGTCCCTATTTTTGATTGCAAAAAATCCTGAAAGGTCATACTATTGGTTGCTGTACAAAAGTGGAATCAGGGTAAACATGATCATACCCAAGATCATAACAAGGGCGATAACAACCCAGATTCTTTGAAGTTTTTTTCTGTCTCGCATAAAAGTCGAGCGGTTATTTTTTAAGTATTGCCAAAAATGCCTCCTGGGGAATATCCACTGACCCGATTCTTTTGAGCCTCTTCTTGCCCTTTTTTTGTTTTTCCAAAAGCTTCATTTTACGGGTGACATCTCCCCCGTACAACCCCTTGGTCACGTCTTTGCGCATAGCAGGAATAGTTTCGCGGGCGATAATCTTGCCGCCTACCGCTGCCTGAATAGCTATTTCGAACTGCTGGCGAGGAATTAAGGTCTTTAGTTTTTCGGCCAAGGCTCTTCCTTCTTTGTCCGCGACATCCTTGTGCACTATCATGGAAAGCGCGTCAACCAATTCTTGCGCCACCAAAATGTCCAACTTTACCAAATCCGCGGGCCTGAAATCCTTAAGCTCATAATTAAGCGAAGCGTACCCCGAAGAAATACTTTTAAGCTTATCATAAAAATCAATAATGATATTGGCAAGCGGCATTTCAGCTTTGATCAAAACCCTGTCATTGCTTAAGTAATCCATGTTTTGATAGATGCCTCTTCTGCTTGTAATCAATTCCATAATGCCGCCGATAAATTTTTGCGGAACAAGAATTTCGACAATAACCCAAGGCTCTTGTATTGAGGCAAACAAAGAAGGGTCTGGAAGCTCAGCCGGGGTATGGATAGTTTTGATCTTCCCATCCTTCATTATAAGCTTGTATTCAACCGACGGCGCTGTAAGCACCAGATTTAACCCGTATTCGCGGGAAAGCCTTTCCTGCACTATATCCATATGCAAAAGGCCTAAGAAACCAGTCCTGAAACCAAAACCAAGCGCCGGGATGTTCTCAGGCTCAAATTCAAGCGCTGCGTCGTTTAATTTAAGCTTTTCGATGGCATCCCTAAGTTCGGGGTAATCATCCCCTGAAACTGGGAAAATTGAAGCATAAACCATAGGCTGGACATGCTTGTATCCGGGCAGAGGATCCACCATCATACGGGAGTGTATAATGGTATCGCCGACCCGCGCCTTGCGAACATCGCGCAAGCCAGTGACAATATATCCGACTTCGCCTGTTTTAAGAATCTGACTTGGAAAAAATTTCGGACGGAAAAAACCGACCTCCAATGCATCGGCTGAAGTTTTGGTGCCGAACATCTCGATCTTTTCGTTTTTTTTAAGCTGGCCGTCAACGATGCGGACAAATGCTACCACTCCCCGATGCTGGTCATAAGTGGAATCAAATATCAAGGCCCTAAGGGGTTTTTCCGCGTCTCCTTTCGGAGCAGGGACTTGGTCAACTACTGCCTGCAGGATTTTTTCCACCCCTTCTCCGGTTTTTCCGGAAGCATAAAGAATTTCATCTTTTTCAAAGCCGAACGCCTTGATCATTTCTTCCGTGGTTTTTTCCGTATCGGAATTTGGCAAATCAATTTTGTTAACAACGGGAATAATTTTCAAGTTGTGCTGTTGGGCTAAATGAATATTGGCCAGGGTTTGCGCTTCTATCCCCTGCGTTGAGTCCACAACCAAAATCGCGCCTTCACAGGCAGCAAGGGAACGGCTCACTTCATACGTAAAATCGACGTGCCCGGGAGTATCGATTAAATTGAGGATATACCCCTTCCATTCCATTCGGACCGGCTGGAGCTTGATAGTGATCCCTCTTTCCCGCTCCAGGTCCATCGTGTCCAAAAGCTGCTCTTTCATCTGGCGTTTTTCAACCGTGCCAGTCATTTCCAAAAGCCGGTCAGCCAAAGTTGACTTGCCGTGATCAATATGAGCGATAATGCAAAAATTGCGAATTTTATCTTGCATGGCTAATTACCGTTTCTTTCTTGTGTCAGTTCTACTTCCATACGGGACAGTATGGAAGTAGAAAAACCTAAACTTCTAGGTCGCGTCTAGCAGACGATTGTTTAATTTTTTTACGAACAGTTCTGTTAGCTAGTATAAACCCTGATTTCAGGAGGTTTGGCAACACAGTTTCAGCCGGCAATTTACGCCTAACCGCGCCGGTCATCTGGTCAATTCTTTTCGATTTTCGAACTAAAATTTCTTTCTCAATTTTGAAAAGCTTGGCATGGACATTTCGATAGCCCTTTCCTCTTTCTGCAAGAACATTATTTACATTCAAAATTGTCTTCTCCGTAACTTTTAACCTATTTCCGATCTCTTCGTAAGTATTGCCTTCTAAAAGCAATCTTGCTATTTGAAGTCTCTTTGCAAACATTTTATATTCCGTTCGCGTAAATAAATCCTTGCAAAAATCTCTCAATTGTTCTTTTGACTCCACTAAGGTAAAAGAAGACCACAATTCATTTAAATAATTTTTATAGTCTTCGTCTGATACAATTCTTTGTGAAATTTTTGTCATATAGATATATTCTACCATACTTCCATACGGGACAGCATGGAAGTAAAGAATCTTTAAGCAGGCCAGTTAGTTGTCCCGAATTAGCTCCAAATATCCCAAAGAATATTCAGCGGGCGGGCGAATTTACTTCCCAGGCTTCTGGATAGATTAATCAAATCCCTGCTCTCTGGCAAGTTTAGGATAAATCCCGCGGCCAAAAAAGCAATTACCCCCACTATTCCCGAAATCCCAGTTTGAATAAGAATTCCCAAATAAGTCTGCATATTTACGACCGGCGCCACGATCCCCAAGGAAACATATGTCGCAGCGCCCGCGGCTATTGAGGAGATAATTATCTTTAATGACGCGATAATCAGATATTCATCATGAAGATGTCCGAGCTTGTGGCGCAATTCTCCCGTAAGCATAATAAGTTCAACAATGCTTGTGATGGAAAAAGACATGGCCATGCCGGGAACCCCAAAACGCCGGACCAGGAAATATGTGGCAATGACATTGGCCGCAATAGTGATAAATCCGATTATGACAGGAGTCTTTGTGTTGTGGCGGGCATAAAAGGCCCGGGCAAAAAGCGGGATCAGTGACTGGGCGAATAATGATATGGAAAATAAACCGACTGTCAGCGACACCAGCTTTGTGTCAGAGAAAGTAAACTGGGTATTCTGCCCGATTCCTAAAATCAAGCGAACCACCTGCGCGCGCATAATCAGCAAAAGCGTGGAAAGAGGAATTATGAAAAAAAGTATCTGCACGGCGGTTTTGGCAATCACGTCCCTGAACATCGCTTCGTTTTTTTTGTTGAACAAGTCGGAAAGCAATGGAAACACGGCAATAGAAATTGACACGGCAAAAACGCTTAAAAACACTGACTGCAGATTATTGGCGTAATAAAACGCGGATAATGAGCCTGAGGCAAGAAAAGATCCGAAAAAAGTCGCGATCAGAAGCGTTACTTGGCCCGTGCCCATGGAAAAAATTCTTGGCCAGTAAAGCTTCCAAAATTTAATAAAGCCTGGTTGTGTCCTGTCCAAGATAAGCTTATAGGAAAATTTCAGCGAAAAAAGCTGGGGAAGCTGGACTCCAAAATGCAGGAAAGCGCCAATTACCACGCCGAGGGCAAGTCCGGCCGGCCCCATCTTTGGATAAAGCAAAACTACTCCTAAAATAATTGAAAGGTTGTAAACAACCGGCGCTAAAGACACCAAGGCAAATCTCTTGTAGCTGTTGAGCATGCTGGAAACAATTGAAGACAACGTCAAAAATATGGGAGAGGCCAGGAAAATCATAGTGAACACTTTGGTCAAATGGCGGGCCTCTCCTTTAAAACCAGGCGCAATGATCGAGACTAAGGGGTCGATAAATACTAAGGCGAGCAGGCATAAAAACAATATGCCAAGCAAGGTCGCGTTAATAATGCTTGAGGCCAAACGGTTTGCTTCTTCCCTGTCCTTGGCTAAATACTGGGAAAAAATCGGGATAAAAGCCACGGAAAAAGTTCCCAAAATCAGCAGGTTAAAAATGAAATCAGGAATACGGAATGCCGCGAAATACGCGTCAATCACGACAGAAGTGCCGAAGTTGTGAGAAAAAATAGCGTCCCTGGCAAGACCTAAAATTTTTGCCAAAAGTGAAAAAACCGCGATCACCACGGTAGCTTTTTGAATATACCCGCCTTGTTGGTTGTCCTTATCCATTGTCTTTGAGCACTACTGACCAGAAATCGTCGGCCACTGACTCTGAATTAAATTCTATTACGTCCTGAAAATAGCTAGCCCCAGAAAGCCAAACAGGAGAAAAGCCGTCCAGTTTTAAACTTGATGAAAATTTTATCAGACTGCTTCCAGGCTGTTTTTGGAACAGAAGACTGTATGATTCGCTCCTGTTAAAAATTGAGTTTTCAAGTTTAAACGGGAGAACATAAACAAGCTTGACTTGCTTGGTTGTTTTGGGCGGAAGATTAATCCAAAAACTAAACGATGTCTTGCCCGCCTCCTCTCCTCGGTCAAGGATCGCCAGGTCCGGATCAGTGCGCAGGTTAAGCGCTCTGGAAGCGGGCGAGGAGGTGCTGTCCGTGCTGGAAATTGTCAAAAGTTTGCTGCCTTTGGGGACAAGCACCCTGACAAAATCATTATTGGTTTCATCCGTCGGATTTTCTCTTTGGATCGTCAAAAAATCGGTTATTGTCCCATTGGCTACCAAAGTCGAATTAAGCTTGATTGATTGCTTAATCAAAGAATCTGTTTTTGTTCCAGACAGATTGGAGTTGACTATGCTCAAATAATCCTTATCCGTATCCAAAATTCGGCCATCCAAACCCATCTGGCCTAATTTTTTTTGAGTCTCTCGATCTTGCGAGTACGCCAAAATGTCCCGTTGAGTCATTTTGAGGCGCACTATGCCAAAAACATCAAGCCACTGGGCGCGGTCCAGATTCAGGAGCCTGTCGAGGAAAATATCGGTAAAATCATCAAGGAATTTTTTTGGTTGATTCAGTTCCCTGTCGTAATCAACTGAAGTTTTGCGTTGAACAATTTCAGCAAAATTTTCTGAAGTTAAGGTTACAGAATACTGCGCCATCTCAACCGGCCCGGTCACTTTCAGAAGCTCTTCAAAAACAGCGGGGCTTAAAGAAATAACGCCGTCAACAGTTTGGCTCCCTTTTTCAAACATCATCATCATTTTTGCGGCAGATGTCGGAAAATCGGCAAACCAGTTGGAGTCCCGAAGCCCCCATTTGGGAATATCCGGCTGCAAAGGGCCGGGCGACGCAAGATTTGAATTAAAACTGCCGTCAAAATCATAGATGCTCTGAATTTTTAGTTTTTCTATTTTTGCGTCTGTAACCCTAAGTACGCCATAGGTCCCGATAAAACCTCCGGTTGCCCTAATTTCATTAGGATTTGGAAAAATAAGCAGGTATGTTTTCGGAATACCTGAAAACATGGATAAATAAAGGTCTTCCAAATCCGCAATTTGGCTGACAAAAACTTTGAGTTTATTGGCCATTTCCTTTGCCTGTGACAAGCTCTGGCCAAATTGGCTTGGGATGTTATCCGCTTTATCCAAACTACTGTTTCCCCTCTCAAGCAGTGTGTTTGCTTCGCGCATCAATTGGAGGTTTTGCAAGACTCGTTGATCAAAATTATCAGTTTCAACGCCTTTGCCGCTGACCTTAAGCTCATCGAAAAGCCTCATGCCTTCACTTACGTTTTTGGCTGCTTCCGCCAAATCTTTGGCAGCGGAAATTATCGCGTTAACGCTCCGCGCTTTTGGGCTTATTAATCCTAGCCCGTAATATTGATTAAGTTCGGCCAGGGACTGCGACAGCTGGTCTGAAGCCTGCCCAAACAAAGCGGAAGCTTTTATAAAATCTTGCTGGGCAAAACTTTCCTGCGCTGAAGCAATTTCTTCATAAGCGCTGACTGACAGCCCCAGAATCTGTTTTTGCGATGATCGCAGGCTGCCGATTCCGAATCCTATGGCCTGGATCGCTAAAACTAAAATCAAGGATACGGCAAGAAACGGCGCAAGCCTGCCATAGGAAAAAACATAGGCTTCCTTCGCGGAAAATTTCTCTGGAATTATTTCTTTTTTTGCCGCTGTTTTAGCGGTTGAAACCAAAACCAGGTCAGTTTTGACAACTTCCCTTTTTGCTTGAAATTTTTTTGTGGCTGGCCGACCCTTTCTAATAAGGCCGGCGATGTCTAGCTTGCTTATCATTTTTCAATTGGACTAAACCTTGATATGTTCAATAAAATTCCGATGCCGGCCAAATTCACAGCAAGAGCCGTTGAGCCGTAGGAAATAAACGGCAAAGGAATTCCCGTAAGCGGAATAAGCGCCGTGATTCCGCCGATGTTAATCAGCGCCTGGATCACAATCCACGACGTTATTCCCACTGCCAGAAGCTTGCCGAAATTATCAGGAGCAAACCTCGCGATTTTGGTGCCCCGAATAGCCAAAAAAAGAAACAGCAGAATAATAATCAGCACGCGCGCGAACCCCAGCTCCTCTGAAATAACAGCGAAAACCGAATCACCAATAGCTTCCGGCAGATAATTAAACTTTTGGCGGCTTTGGCCGAACCCGTTTCCCCAAAGCCCTCCTGACCCAATAGCAAGCAGGGCTTGGTTGATCTGGTAAGAAATCCCCTTGGGATCAACAGATGGATTAAAATAAGCGGCGATTCTTTGCAGTCTGTAAGGCGCGGCTTTTATAAGAATCCACATTACCAGCAATCCCGCGGCTCCGGCAGAGAGCAAATATCTGATTCGAACTCCGCCTATAAAAAACATGACTGCCGCGACTAAGACCAAGGAAAGCATGGTGCCGATATCAGGCTCAAGGACTATCAACCCGGCGACCAGGCCGACTATGGTAATGCTTGGAAGAAACCCGTAGTAAAAATCATGCGCTGAACGGCTTCTTTTATCAAACCAGCTCGCTAAATAAATAATCATGGCCAATTTAACATATTCCGCCGGCTGGAAGAGGAAATATTGTAAATTAATCCATCGCCTTGCATTGCCAACTTTGAATCCTATTCCGGGCACAAGAACCAAGATCAGCAAAAAAATACCCGCGATGATCAGAAGAGGGGCAAACTTTTGCAAAATATGGTAATCAATCCTTGAAAGCACGAACATAAAAATTAATCCGGGAATTGCCCCAAACATCAACTGCCGCAAAAAATAATAACTGTTATTGCCAAACCGCTCAAAGGACATTACTGACGACGCTGATGAAAGCGCGATCAGGCCAAAAAACAGCAGGCCCATGGCCAGGCAAAGGAAAGTATAATCCATTTTCGGTAAAAGTTTTTTATGCAGTTTCATAGATTGTTAACCGCGTCAACAAATTGCCGTCCTCGGTCAAATTCATTTTTAAACATGTCAAAGCTTGATGTTCCCGGCGAGAAAATAACAGCATCCCCTGGCTGGGCAATCGACAAGGCTTGGTTCAAAATTTCTTGGATCTTTCCCTTGCCTTCCAATATCTTTCCCTCAAATCCTTTGATTGACGCCAAAATTTTCGGCGCGACCTGCCCGATAACCACCACGGCCCGAACTTGCTCCGAATCCTTAATTTTTTTGCCTAGGGGCGTAAAATCCAATCCTTTGTCATGCCCTCCGATAATCAAAATCTCAGGACTGCCAAACGCGTCAATCGCCGCCATGGTCGGCTCGATGTTTGTGCTAAACGAATCGTCTACGATTGTAACCGAATTAATTTCCCTGATTATCTGAAGCCTGTGCGGAAGCGGTCGGAAGCCTGCCACGGTTTTCTTAATTGACTCCAATGGTATGCCCAACAGCTTGCAAACTTCGTTTGCCGCGGCGATGTTTTCCAAATTATGATTCCCCAGAAGTTTTCGCTTGAAATTTTCAACTGATTTTGGATCAAAAAAAATTTTCTTGCCCTCTCCCAATCGCGTAAACAAATCAGGAAGGCTTGGGGCCAATACCGCAAAATCATCAGCGGATTGGTTTTTTAAGATACTTGATTTGGCCTGTATATATTCTTCAAAATTTTTATGGTGGTTCAAATGGTCAGGGGTAATATTGAGCACCACGGCGTACTTCGGGCTTTTGTGCAAATCCTGCAGCTGGAAACTGGACAGCTCCAGGACGACATAATCATCCGGCTTGATTTGGTCTATAAACTCAAAAGGATCTCTCCCCACGTTCCCTGCCAGCCAAACTTTTTTTTCCGCGTCTTCTAGAATTTTTGAAATCAGGGTTGAAGTCGTTCCTTTCCCTTTGGTTCCGCTGACGCCGATAATTGGCGCTTTGCAGAGGTCAAAAAAAAGCTTGGTCTGGCTGTAAACTGTCAGCCCTTTTGTTAAAGCGTGGGCAATCGGCTCGGATTCAAAAGGCAAGCCGGGGCTTCTGAATAAAACGTCAAAACCAGAAAGCTTACCAAGCAGTTCGCTTATGTCCTTCCACTCCAGAACTTCATACGAAACGCCCTGCTTGTCAAAGAAATTAACCAAATGTTTATGGTTGACCCCCAAACCAAGCACCCCGATTTTTTTATTCTTTAGAAAATCTACTGTCACTTTCGGATCACCCTTCCCGCGGCTTGGTGCAGCATATTGCCTTCCACTGATTGGACTCCGGACACCAGAACCGTTTTTATCCCCACAGGCAGCTGGTTGGGATAATTATAATCAGCCTTGCCAACGATTTCATTTGGATTAAATACCACCAGGTCAGCAGCCTTGTCTTTGCTGATTACCCCCAGATCAAGGCCGGCAATCCTTGCGGGCTCGGAAGTGATTTTCCTTACTGCCTGCTCCCAGGTCATCAATTTCTTCTCCCTCACCATTTGCAAAAATTTTGGAATTGCGCCAAAGCATCGGGGATGGACCAAATCCTCGGTCTTCCTGGAATACCCGGCTCCATCCGTGGCAATCACGGACAAAGGCGAGGAGACAAAAAGTTCGACTTGCTCATCCGATAAATTATGGTCAAAAACTATAATCGACCCTTCCAAACCCGAAAGTAGATTGATGAGGGCCTCCTCTCCTGACACGGACTGATTTTTGGCGATTTGCGCGATACTCTTGCCGACAAAGGCCTTATTGCCGGAAGCTGAAGCAATCACGATCCTCTCAAACCCAAGCTCTTGGTGCCTTAAATAGTCCAATATCTTGCGCCGGTCAACACCGGAAGCAAGATGCCTTGAAATCTGAGCCCGCCCTCCTTCATAAGCCCACTTGGGCAGATAAGTATAAAGCACAGCCCAGGTTGAACTGTAAGGATAAACGTCAAAAGAAATATCAATCCCCTGGTGATAAGCGTTCTCTATTTTATTTAAGACATGTTCAAACAAATGCCAATTGGATGGTCCTCGGATCTTAAGGTGGGAAATTTTGACCTTAACCCCAGTTTGCGCCGCCAAGAAAATCGCCTCATCAATCGATTCCGTAATGTTTGCTGTTTCTGAGCGCAGATGTACGGACAAATATTTGCCGGATTGCTTAACAATCTTTGCCAATCTTATAAGTTCGTCAGCCGATGAATCGACTTCGTGAGCGTAAACCAAGCCCAGGGATAGCCCAATCGCTCCCTGGTCCAACGCGGCCTTCAGCAACTTTTCCAAAACCCTGACTTCTTCTTCGGATAATTTTCTTGCCTGGTCTCCGATCAAACCCCTGCGAATCGTCGCGTGACCAACCAGACTTGCCACATTTACGCCAAGCTTAAGCCCTGATAAAGAGACCAGGAATTCTTCAAAAGAATCCCAGTTAATATTCACGCCAGCCAGATTATGCCATTTCTGAACTGATTTTATAGCTTCTCTTGAAGGAAGCGGGGCCAGGGATGATCCGCAATTGCCAACCACTATCGTGGTAATTCCCTGGGTCAGCAAACTTGATTGCTCCGGCTGTTCCAACAAAGTTAAATAAGAATCCGAATGGTTCTGGATATCCACAAAGCCGGGGGTTACAAAACAGTCTTTGGCGTTTATTATGGTCTTTGCTTTCGGATTTAAATTTGGGCCAATATCGACAATTTTTCCCTTCGCGACCAAAACATCAGCCTTTTTTGAGACTTTAGAGACCCCGTCAACCACGGTTCCATTCTTAATTAAAATCTCTGCCATAAATTAATTCGAAATTACGAACCAAAAGACGAATTTACGAACGGTTCGTAGATTCGAACCCGGTTCGTAGTTTCGCATTAGATTACTTTCCTGCAAAATTAATCGCCACGCCAATGGCGGCCATAACCGCTGATATGACCCAAAACCTCATGGTCACTTTGGTTTCCGGCCAGCCTAAAGCCTCAAAATGATGATGAATAGGGGTTGATAAAAAAATTCTTCTGCCCGAAATCTTGCGCGATAAAATCTGGGCAATCACCGAGGCTGATTCAATAACCAAAATAAATCCGATCAGCGGAAGAACCGCGACTGAATTGGTTAAAAACGCGACCACGGCAAGCACTGTGCCAAGCGACATAGATCCGGTGTCGCCCATAATAAACCTTGCCGGGTAAATATTGAACCACAAAAAAGCAAGCAAGCTCCCGCCGAGCACGGCGCAAAGAGACGCGAGCTCAAACCTCCCCTGCAAAAAGGCGATCAATCCGAAAGCGAAAAAACCCACTGCCAAAACTCCGCCGGCCAACCCGTCCAAACCATCGGTTTCGTTTACCGAAAAGCTGGTTGCCACGACCACGAATATAAACAGCGGAATATACCAAGCGCCGATCACAAAGTTCCCAAACCCAGGTATGTACAAAGAGTCAAACCCCAGTTTATAAAAAAACCAATAAGCGCCGACCAATGCAATCAAAGTATAAAGCGCCACCCGAAAACGCATTCGCACTCCTCCGCCCCTGGGCCCGATTCCTTTTACGCCCAAGTAGTCATCAAGCAAGCCAAGCATAGCGGAGGCAAACAGCGCCCCGAGAGGAAGCAGTGTTTGCTGGCGAGTTAAAAAATTAAGCTTATGGAAAAAATCAAGATGCAAAACCCTGTCCAAAAACCAAAAGCCTGCCGCGAGCAGGATTGTCGTGGCCCAAACTAAAATTCCGCCCATGGTCGGAGTGCCGGCTTTTTTTTCGTGCAGCTTGGTAAAAACCGGTGTGGAGCCGTCAGCGCGGATTTGTTTGCCTATTTTATGCTTATACAAAAAATCCGTTAAAAGAGGGGTTAGCAGGACCGCTGTGATAAATGAAATCGCGGCTAACAGAAAAACTTTAATTAATTGGTCATTTGCCATTTTTATTTCCTAAAATCTTATTTAAGACTCATAAATTATACCATAAATAATGAAAAAAACCAAATTACCAATTATATACGGAGAGAACCCAGTCGAGTAACTTTTCGCTATCTGTCTCTCGGTCAGGGCTTCCAAGGATTATTGTCACAATGTCTTTGTTTCCATCTTGCATTCTGACTATAAGACTGCCTTGGGACTGCGATGTAAACCCGGTTTTAATTCCTGTTATGTTCAGGCGGGTGAGAAGAAGTTTGTTGGTAGAGGTTAATTTGTGGCTTATTTTACCGTCTGTTGAGGCAACTGTTGTTTCGCGCGTTTTGACAATCTGACTGATAACAGGGTTTTTGATAACTTCCGAAACCAATCTCGACAGGTCATGAGCCGTGGAATAATTTTCTTTGCTGTCGTATCCAACCGGGTTGGAAAAACGTGTTTGGTTAAGATTCAACAAGCCTGCTTCAATATTCATTCGTTCGACGAACTTTTCTGCGTCTCCGGAAACAAAATCGGCCAAAGTTAAAGCCGCGTCATTGCTGGATGAAATAAGCATGCCTTTCAATAAATCGCCGACTGTAATTCTTTCGCCGGCCACAAGGCCCATAGAATTTCCTATAGGTTGGGTAGTAGATTTTTTGACCGCGACTACTTGATCCAAAGATGCCGATTTCAGGACGATCAAGGCAGTCATCAGCTTAGTTAGGCTTGCGATAGGCAGCTCATGGTCAAAATTGTTGGCATAAAGAATCGTACCGCTTTGCGGATCAAACGCGAATGAGGAAAGGGCGCCCAATTTGGGAGCCGGCTTGGTGGAGGCCAATTCAGGGGACGCCTTGATACCCAAAACTTCCGATTGCTGGCTTGTGGCATCCCTGGTAATGCCCAAAATCCTGCTTGGGATCTTTTGTTTGCCTCCCCAGAAACCCTTGGGGATCATCATAACCGCCAGGAAAATTATGCATCCGCCTAATCCGATTTTTTTGATTGTTGTGTTTTCCAAAATATTTTGGCTCTTTCTTGATTTCAAAGTGTTTCTCTCCTATAATGATACCATGACAAACGAAATTACGTTAACTGATCAGAATTTTGATCAAGAAGTGCTTAGCTCTGATAAGCCTTTTTTAGTAGATTTTTGGGCGGAATGGTGCGGGCCCTGCAAAATGGTCTCCCCCGCTGTTTCTCAAATAGCGGACGAGTTCGCCGGCGAGCTGAAAGTCGGCAAATTAAACGTTGACCAAAACCCACAGGCCACGATGAAATATCAAATCTTGAGCATTCCTTCTCTCAAGGTTTTCAAAAGCGGAAAAATCATCGGAGAGATAGTGGGCGCGGCGCCAAAGCCGGTGATCGAGAAAAAAATCAAGGATATTATAGGACTTTCCTAATTAGCCGAAACAAAAAAACCCGGGGTTACCCCGGGTTTTTGAATCTGCTCTAAAGCCTGCCGCCCAGCGGCCTTCGAAATCCCCTGACGATAAAAAGAAGAATCACGGCGCCTACCACCGCGACGATAAAGCTGGTGATATTGAATCCGGTTACAGAAGGCCCGCCAAACAGTGTTACTATCCATCCGCCTATCAGAGCCCCTAGTATTCCAACAATAATGTTGGCGCCAATGCCCATGTCCCGGTCAGTCCGCATAATCATGCTGGCGATCCATCCCACAATCCCGCCAAAGACAATCCAAAGGATTATATTCATTCGATATCACCCCCTTCTTTATTCCAAGCGTCTCTAATCCTGGCCCAATGCATCTTTAAGTCTTCGACCAAATCCTTCAACTCGTTTTTTGAAATTCCGCGCGCGACTGAATACTTATCCGCCGCGGCGTCAACTATCCGGTTATAAGTCTCCCTGGTTAAATTTTTAGCCTTTGCCACTTCTTCCTTGACCTCCTGCTTAAGCTCATGCCAGGCTTTGCTCCTGTTTAATCTGGCTTTGATTTTATCTCCAAAAACAGCCCAAGCTATAATTCCGCCGATGAAAGCCGCCAAACTCGAACCGTAATGCTTTGAGTAAGATGACATAAAGTTTCCTTTTTTACTTAAAAAGAAATCTTTTTAAGATTCGCGCCACTATCGATACCAGAGTCAGCCGCCCCCAACTTCTTGCAAAACTTTCAAATTGCCCTGACATTCTGGAAATTGCTCTTTTAATGAAAAAACCAAAGAAAAAGATTGCGATTACCAGGATGCTTATTAGAATAAAACCCACACTTCCAACTATGTAAAAAAAATCGCGGGCTTCCATGGGGTTATTTTAGGAAATTGCTATTTTTGGACAACTGGACTTATATAACAAAAAAAGCCTGTTTTCACGGCTTATTTTTTGGAAGGTAATTTTCGACTGGTTTATGGCGCCACTTCCCTGAAATCAGGGGCTGTTCCCCTGCCGGTCTTGCAGAGGATGGGGCCAAAGCTTAATCCCTTGGTCCTGGTGGCTGAATCCGTATAATTAATTGTAGCGCTGTTGGAACAAACTTCAAACTGGTCAGCGCTTACTGACTGGAAAGTCGTGTCAAA